>JAFSWK010000072.1 GCA_017444505.1 Rhodocyclaceae bacterium
ACGGTTACTGATTCGGTAACGGTTACTGATTCGGTAACCCAAACGGTTACTGATTCGGTAACGGTTACTGATTCGGTAACCCAAACGGTTACTGATTCGGTAACGGTTACTGATTCGGTAACGGTTACTGATTCGGTAACCCAAACGGTTACTGATTTGGTAACCCAAACGGTTACTGATTTGGTAACGGGCAAAGAACAGAGCAGTGAACAGAGCAGTGAACAAAATAGCGAGCAGTCAACATCAATAAACGTTCCTGCGCGCGCGCGCAAAGCGCAGCCGGTCTGCGAACAAGAATTTTTTTCATCTGGCAGCCAGCAGGGGGAAGACGCAGCCGCTGCGCTGGCTGCCCCCTTGCCTGCATCCCTGCCCGTGGCTGCCGTGGCTGCCGTGGGTGCATCTGTTTCGCCCGCGCCCTCTCGCGCTGGCCTGCTCTGCCGACAGTTGAGGGCGCTAGGCGTGGAGGCTACGCCGCACATGCCTGCCCTGCAATCGCTCATGGAGGCGCATCCGGATGAAGCCATCATCGACTGCGCCGAGATTGCAGCCAGCCGCAAGCAGGGGCAACGCATCCCGCTGAACTACCTGGTCGCCATGCTGCGCGCGCCGCCGCCAGCCGTAGCGCCTGCGGGAACGAACGGCTTTGCGCCGCACAACGGCTACAAGAGCAAAACCCGGCAGGCAATGGAAACGCTGCTCGTGGATGCGGGCGAATTCGTCAATCCCTTCGGAGACTAAGCAATGCAGAACAATCAACACCCTGAGCCGTGGTTCTCACAACGCATCCAGCGCGGCTTGACCTCGTTGCTGGCGCTGCGGCTGGAATCCGCACCGCCTGCGGATGCGGTTGCAGCTACGGCGCGCGTGTGGGAGTTCGCCCTGTGGCCGGGGCGGGTGTGGGATGAGGATGCGGACGCGGGGCGCATCGGCGAGGCGTTCCGGCAATTGGCGCTGACACAGACGCATTGGCCTGCGCCCGCTGCATTCTTGCGCGTGCTGCCCGCCAGAGCGCCGGTGCCCGCCCTGGCTGCGCCGAAGCTCACGCCAGAAGAGCGCGAGCACAACCGGCAGAGAGTGCAGGCGATGATGGACATGCTGCGCGCGAAATTCGACGTGACAGGCGATGCGGTCGAATATCGGACGCAATCGCAAAATGCGCTGCCATGAGCACGAAAACCAGCCGCGCACCCCTGAAAACCCTTGCCCTGTCCGCCATCGGCCTGACGATGATTGCGGGCTTTGAGGGCTATCGTGAGCGCGCCTACAACGATGGCGTGGGCGTACAGACGATTGGCTACGGCACGACGACCTACGCCGACGGCTCCAAGGTCAAGGCAGGCGACACCATCACGCCGGAGCGCGCCTTGGTGCGGCTGGCGCAGTCGGCCACAGAGCACGAAACCCGCCTGAAGGCGTGCATTGGCGAGGTGCCGCTGTATCCGTATGAGTGGGACGCCTACGTCTCGTGGGCGTACAACGTCGGTACGGGGGCGGCCTGCGGCAGTACGCTGGTGCGCAAACTGCGCCAGACCCCGCCGGATTACACCGGCGCGTGCGCCGAGCTGTTGAAGTGGAACAAGGCGGGCGGGCGCGTGCTCAAAGGGCTGGTGACGCGCCGTCAGGCCGAATACAAGCTGTGCCTGACCGGCATTCGGGAGGATGGGCGATGAACATGCTGCAACTGCACGCGCAGCAGGTAGAGGCGGCGGCTACGGCGAAAACGCCGCAGCAGCGCAGGAAAGCACAGGCTGCGGCTGCGCAGGCGTTTGTGTCGCGGATGACGTGGCCGTCGGAAGCATCCGGCGGGAAAGAGGCGGCGGCGAAGAAGAAGGGCAAGCCGAAGGCAAGGCGGGTGTGCCCGCAGCCGACCGAGCACACCGAGCAGGTGGCGTTCGTGAAGTGGTTTCGCTTGCAGTACCCGGGCGTGCTGATTTTCGCCATCCCGAACGGCGGCGACCGGCACGCGGCGGTGGCGGCAAAACTGAGCGCCGAGGGCGTGACGCGCGGTGTGCCCGACCTGTTCATCCCGGCGTGGCAGTTGTTCGTGGAGATGAAGAGGAGGGCACACGGGCGGGTGTCGACCGAGCAGGCGGAAATGATGAAAACGCTGTGCGCGGCGGGCTATACCTGCCTCGTTGCGCATGGCTGTGAGGATGCAATGTTGCAGGTCAAAAACCTGCATCCGGTGATGGAGAAAAGGAAATGACAGAGGCAGTAACAGACGAAATGGATACCCTGCGCCGCGAGGCGATTATGGAGACGGTGGACGTGATACAGCGCGCCGTCTGGCTGTTCATGCACGCGCAGCGCCAGGCGCAGGATTGCGCGACGCTGGCGTATCGCATGGCGGCGATGATTTACGGCTACCTGAGCCAGTCGCAAAACGCTGCATGGTGGGGGCGCATGGACGCAGCAATCGAAAATTGCGCAGACATCACGGGGCAAGAGTGCGCCGCGATGCGCGACGATTGCCCCTATGCGGGGCGCTTGTGTGACTGCGAGGCGATGGATTGCCCCGCTGCGTGCGATTGCGAGACCTGCCCGGACAAGGATGCGTGCAAATGCTGCTGAAATGGCAAATGCTGCTGCTGGTCTTGATGTTGCTGCTGGCCTTCGCCACAGGCTGGTGGGCGCGTGATGCGCTGGCGGCCATCGACCGCATGGAAGAGGCGGCGCGCCAGGCGCAGGCCATGCGCGAGGCCGTAGCGGGTGCGCGCGCCGAGGAACAACGATTGCAGAAGGTGACCAATGATGCACTCGAAAAACAGGCGCGCGATTCGGCGCGCGTTGCCGCTAATCTGGCTGCTGAGTTGCACGGGCTGCGCGACCGCGCCGATCGTGCCGAACGAATGTCCGCAGATTCCCGCGCTGCCTGTGCGGGTGCAGACGGACGAGAGCTTTCAAGACCAGATGCAGAATTTCTTGCGCGGCTCGCTGCCCGCGCCGACGAACAACGCGCCGCCCTGAGCGCCTGTTATGCGGTGCTCGACGGGCTGCAAAACGATAGGAAAAAATAGGCATTCCGGCATCGCAGAATGCCCCTATTCACGACCGCAAACCCGCGCCACGATTGGCTTTTGGCGAAAAACGCCGGGTAAGCACAGTGCAAAAACCTAAACTGACCCGAATCCGACCCAAAACAACCGAGCAGAAATGAGCAGTTTTGAACACGACACCATCGAATACGTCCCGCCCGGCAAGCCACCGGAAAAGCCCCCGCAGCAGCAGCGCTACACGCCGCAACATCATCCTGAGCGCAGACATGACGATGCCTACATTGCATCCGTGGTGGAACAGGCGGTAGATCGCAGCACGCGCAAGGTGTTTGCGATTCTGGGTGTGGATCTGAACGAACCGGATGACGTGGAGGCATTCCGCAAAGACCTTCGTTTCGCGCAGCGGATGCGCGAATTGTGCGAGAAAGGTTTGACGGCGGTCATCGTGGCCGCGCTCTCGGCAATCGGCTATGCGATTGTTGAAATCTTCAAAATCGGGATGCATGGAAAATGAACCTCACCGACCGCCAGCGCCGCTTTGTGGAGGAATACGCCATCGATTGCAACGCAATGCAGGCGGCCATCCGCGCGGGCTATGCGCGCAAGACGGCGGAAAAACAAGGCTATGCCCTGTTGCGCAAACCTGCCATCCGCGAAGCCATCCGTGCAGTGGAGCATGAGCGGTTGGAAATTCTCGGCGTCACGGCTGACAAGGTAGTAACGGAACTGGCGCGGCTGGCCTTTTCCAGCGTGCGGCGCGTCGTGCAATGGGATGATACCGGCGCAATGCCGCTGCCGTCTGCGCAACTGAGCGATGACGATGCGGCAGCAATCAGCGAAATTACATGCACACCTACCGACACCGGCGCGCATGTGCGCGTCAAGATGCACGACAAATTGAAGGCGCTGGAAATGCTGCTTAAACACCTGAGTGCTTCGGCAAATGAAGAACAAAACGAGTTCGTCCAATTCGATGATGAAGCAGTTGCCAGAATCGCTCTCGAATTTATCGCCAGAACGCGCATTATTGAAAATACTCACGGAATACGACCGTCGGCAGAGACATAACAGGCTGAAATTTTATCGGCCATACGTGAAGCAGATTGAGTTTCATGCGCGTGGGGGACAATTTCGAGAGCGGCTGTTTCGTGCTGGCAACCAGTTGGGCAAGACGCTGGCGTCCGCGTATGAGATAGCGATTCATTTAACGGGCAGATACCCGGATTGGTGGACGGGGCGGCGGTTTGCGCGCGCGGTGACAGGGTGGGCGCTGGGCGAATCCATGGAATCGACACGCGATACGCTGCAACGGCTGACGATGGGCAGGCCGGGCGAGTGGGGCACAGGTGCAATCCCGCAGGATTGCATCATCGGCTCACCAAAGCGGGCGCAGGGAATTGCGGATGCGATTGATTCGGTGGCGGTGCGCCACGTTTCCGGGATGACCAGCCGCCTGTATTTCAAAAGTTACGAGAAAGGCCGCACGAAGCTGCAAGGGGAGACGCTCGATTTTGTGGCAATGGACGAGGAGCCGCCGCTAGACATTTACACCGAGGCGTTAACGCGCACGAATGCAACAGGCGGGATGGTGTGGATTACATTCACGCCACTCAAAGGGATGAGCGATGTGGTGCGGCTGTTTTTGCAAGACCCGACAGATGACCGGACGGACATCAACATGACAATTGATGATGTCGCCCATTTCTCGGATGAGGAGCGCGCGCGCATCATTGCCAGTTACCCGGAGCACGAGCGGGACGCGCGCGCGCGTGGCGTGCCTATTCTGGGCAGCGGGCGGATTTTCCCGGTTGCCGAGGAGCTAATCCGGGTGCAGGACTTCACGCCGCCGGATTTGTGGCCGCGCATCGCCGGGATTGACTTCGGATGGGACCACCCGACGGCGGCAGTGTGGCTGGCGTGGGATAGGGATGACAATACCGTGTATGTGTATTCGGCATTGCGCGAATCCAACCAGACGCCCGCGCAGCTTGCGCCGCGCTTGCTGGCGCAGGGCGATTGGGTGCCGTTTGCCTGGCCTGCGGATGGGTTGCAGACCGAGAAGGGCAGCGGTATGCGGCTGGCGGAGCAGTACCGCAACGCTGGCATCAACATGTTGCGTGAACATGCGCATTTCCCCGCTGGCTATGCGCAGGAAGGCCGGGTTAGCCAAGTGTCTGTTGAGGCCGGTTTGATGCAGATGCTGGATTCATTCCGCGCAAACGACCCGCAGGAGTATGCGCGCCAGCAGCAGGTTTTGCGTACCGGCGAAAAGCCGTTGCGTATCCGGGTCTTTGCCAGTCTGGATAGGTGGTTTGAGGAGTTCCGCCTGTACCATCGCAAGGACGGAAAAATTGTGAAACTACAGGATGACCTGATGGCTGCGACACGCTATGCGTTGATGATGTTGCGCCATGCTGCGCGGGCGGCAGACATGCGACAAGCCGCACGCAGTATTGACCCGCGCAGAAATCACAACTGGCGCGTGTGATTTGGTCGAATAAATCGCATTGCGGCGACAATCTGCGCCAGATTGTTCCAGTCTGGGTATGGCGATGGATACGGAAAACAGCACAGAACAGCAGGCAGTTTGCGTGGTGCAACACAAAGCGCAGCAGAATGATGCGCTGGCCGATTGCGCGCTGTCACGCGAGGAGCTGGAAAGCATGTTGAGGGAGATGCGCCAGCAGCCGAATTGGCGCAAGGAGGCCGACCGGGCGGCGGATTATTACGACGGCAATCAACTCTCCGCCGAGACGCTGGAAATCCTGCGCACCCGAGGCCAGCCGCCGCTGGTGACGAACCTGATTAAACCGACCATCGATACTGTGCTGGGCATGGAGGCAAAAACGCGCACGGATTGGCGGGTGCGCCCGGAAGACGATGACCAGTGCAGTGACGAAATGGCTGAGGCACTCAGCCTGCGGATGAAAATTGCAGAGGCCGAATCGCGCGCCGACCGGGCAATATCGGATGCGTATGCGGCGCAATGCAAAAGCGGTCTGGGCTGGGTGGAGGTGTCACGCGAATCCGACCCGTTCCGCCCGCCATACCGCGTCCGGTATGTGCATCGCCGGGAGATTTACTGGGACTGGCTGGCAAAAGAGCCTGACTTGTCCGATGCGCGCTATCTGATTCGCAGGCAGTGGCTGGAGATAGACCAGGCAAGCGCGATGATGCCGCAACCTGCCAAGCTGTTTGCCATGACGGCAAACAATTGGTCTGGGTTTGACCCGGTAATTGAGCAGGATACCGGGCTGGCGCAGTCGTGGGCGATTGAGCGCGACACGCGCATGGATGCAAACGATTGGCGCGACGTGGAACGGCAGCGGGTTTGCCTGTACGAAATCTGGTATCGGAAGTACGTGCGCGGGTTTGTGATGGATTTGCCAGACGGGCGCACGGTGGAGGCGGATTTTTCCAACATTGACCACGCGCAGGCAATTGCTGCGGGTATTGTGCGCGTGCGACCGGCAATGTTTCATCGTGTGCGGCTGGCGTGGTATTGCGGTCCGCACTTTTTGCACGACATCCCCAGCCCGTACAAACACCGGATGTTTCCCTATGTGCCGTTTTTCGGCTACCGAGAAGACCTGACCGGCGCGCCCTACGGCATTATTCGCGCAATGATTGCGCCGCAGGACGAAATCAATGCGCGCAAGAGCAAGATGCTGTGGAGCCTGAACAGCAGACGGGTGATTGCGGATGCGGATGCTGTCGCAGACCATCAAAAGACGATGGATGAAATTGCGCGTCCGGATGCGTATGTGGTTCTGGATTCGCGACGTGCGCCGAACAGCGTTTTTCGCGTGGAGCAGGCAGGTGAGCTTGCGGCGCAGCAATTCCAGGTGATGCAGGAGGCGAAACAGGAAATTTCTCAGGCGTCCGGTATTCATAAATCCATGATGGGGCAGGCGAGCGGGGCAACAAGCGGGCTGGCTATCAATTCGCTGGTTGAGCAGGGTATCAACACGCTGTCGGAAATCAATGACAACTACCGGTATGCGCGGCGAATGGTTGGCGAGATGCTGTTTGAGTTGCTCAAGCAGCAGTTGTCCGGCAGGCCGGTGAAGGTGCTGGTGGGCAACGGTGCATCACAGAAAACGGTGATGCTGAACGTTCCGGCAACAGATGAGAGCGGGCAGCCGATTATCGTCAATGATGTGTCGCGCGTGCGCGCCAGCGTGGTGCTGGATGATGTGCCCAGTACGCCTACGTTCCGGCTGCAACAGTTGCAGATGCTGTCTGAAATTACCAAGAGCCTGCCGCCGCAGATGCAGGCGGCGATTGCTGATTTTATTGTGGAAGCAACCGATTTGCCGAAGCGCACGGAAGTTGCCGAGCGCATCCGTGCGGCATCCGGCATCCAGCCTAGCGAGGCGCAGCAGGCGCAGCAGATGCAGGCCATGCAGATGCAGGCGCAGCAGATGCAGATGCAGGCGCAAATGGAGCAGAAAAAATTTGCGCTGGAAGCGGCGGAATCTGCCGCCAGAATCCGCAAACTGAACGCAGAGGCAGACAGCGAACGGGCGCGCGCAAGCGGCATCGCGGCGCACAACCCGCTTGCGTAAACGGCAGATTCGCCCGAGGTCGAATTACTGCACAGAATGCAAAATCCGAAACAGCGTGCGCTTGTTCCCCGCCGTGGGTTATCGGCAGCGCAGCATGTTTTTTACGCAACCAACGCGATACGTGGAGAGGAACATGGATGGCAAAACCGATCTGGATAGCATTTCTGACAATCCGGAAGCTCTGATGAAGGCGTTTGCGGCAATGGAAGGCAACCCTGAGCCTGAGCCGAAGCCTGAGCCGAAGCCTGAGCCTGAGCCGGAAAACGCGCAGGGCGTGGAAACGAAAGATGGCAAGCATGTCATCCCGTATTCCGTGCTGCGTGCTGCACGCGAACGCGCCGCGCGCGCGGAGGCGAGCGAGCGCGAATTGCGCGAGAAATTGTCAGCATATGAGCAGCAACAGATTGCCGTGAATAATGGGGCGAATACCGGCGAAAACGCCCACGCCGACGGCACGCCAGACAGTGCAGAGCAATTGTCGGCAGAAGACATGGAAGCCTTGAAAGAGGATTTTCCGACGGTCTACAAGGCCATCAACGCGATGCGCGAACAGGGCAAAGCGATGGCCGAACAGTTCGCGCCCGTGCGCGATACTGTCGCACGTTCGGAAAGTATCCGTGCGCACAATGAGCGCCAGATGGTGCAGGACGCTATTGATGCAGTGCCGAAACTGGCACACATTCAGGCGACCAATGCCGAGGCGTTCGAGTTGGCGCAGCAGTATGACGCCATATTGCGCCGTCAGCCGCAGTGGGCTGACAAGCCGTTGTCTGAACGGTTCGCGTGTGTGGTGTCGCGTGTCGAATCCGACCTGGGCGAAATCGTATTGCCCGATGGCAAAGCAAATGTTCCTCTGAAGCAGGAAAACGTGAAGGCTACGGCGATGAAGCGCGCGCAACAGGCCAGCGCACAGGTGCCGTCTTCGCTTTCCGATTTTTCTGCCGGGCAATCCGCGACCGCTGCACAGAGTGTTTCCGATGAAATCGAGAGCATGACGGCAGCGCAGCTTGCGGAGAAATTCCAAGGCATGTCTTCCGACCAGATGGACGCTTTTCTGGCGAAGATTGTTTGAGTAAAGGAAAAAGGAAATGGCTACCACTATTCGCGTAAACGACCCGATTGCGGTCAAGGCATATTCGGCGGCGTTGTTCGCCAAGGTGCAGGAAGCGCCCGGATTCATGCGGCTGCTGTCGGGCAAAATGCCGACACTCAGCGAGTTCCGGCAAAAGGCGACCGGGCAATCCAAGCCGGGTTATCCGATTGTGAAGGCTGGCGATTTGGCAAAGGGAGCGGGCGAGGCGGTGCAAATCACGCTGTTCAATTCGCTCTCTGGCAAGCCTACGATGGGCGACCGCAAAATTGACGGGCGCATGATGGCGCTGACCGCTTCGAGCATGGATTTGCGCATCAATCAGGTGCGCTTTGGTGCCGATGCGGGCGGGCGAATGACGCAAAAACGCACGGCGCATAATCTGCGGGCTATCGCGTGCGCCGGTTTGCAGGACGTGATGCAGCGGTATGAAGACCAATCTTCGCTGGTGCATCTGGCTGGTGCGCGCGGCTCTCAGGACGGCGTAGACTGGACTATCCCGTTCGAGAGCGACCCGGAGTTCCGCGACATCCTCGTCAACCCGGTGCTTCCCCCGACGAAAAACCGCCACTTTTTCGCCAACGATGCAACGAGCATCGAGAATATCGGCACCAACGACGTGCTGACGACCAAGGATATTGACCGCATCGTTACCAGCTTGCGCGAATCGAGCGCGCCGTTGCAGGCCGTGCAGGTCAATGGCGACACGCTTGGATGGGATAAACCGCTGTGGGTGATGCTGGTCACTGCCCGCCAGTGGTATTACCTGCGCAAGAGCACGGCTGCTGTGGAGTGGAAACAGGCCGAACAACATGCTCTGGCGCGCAAGCAGGCGGGCATTAAACACCCGCTGTTTGATGCTACCGAGATGATTATGTGGAGCGGCGTGCTGGTGCGCCCCATCAACCGGTATGCCATCCGCTTCAATGCTGGCGACAAGGTGAAGGTGGATAGCGGCGGTGCCGATGGCCGCACCTACACGGAAGTGGAGCAGACTGCTGCTCAGGTCACTGACCGCGCAATCCTGCTGGGTGCTGAGGCGCTGGCAAAAGCCTATGGCAAAACCCAGTCCGATTATTTCTACGACTGGAACGAGGAGCTTGTCGACCACGGCAACAGCGTGGAAATTGTCACGGGCACGATGACGGGCGCGGCAAAAGTCCGGTTCAAGCTCGATGGCGTGCAGACTGACCACGGCGTGGCCGTGATTGACAGCTATGCTCCGCCGGTGGATTCGCCCGAAGGCCGCGCGCTGGTCAACATCTAATCAGAGGAGATTGTGAACATGGCTACCATTCATGCAGGCACGATGAAAGAAATCACCTATTCGGGCACTGCCCCGACGGCTACCGTTGTCGGCGCGCATCTGCTGGACAATGCTCAGGCTGGCGACAAAATCCTGTTGAACAAGGTGTTTGCAGGCGCGCTGGTGACGGATGTCAAGCTGGTGTGCGCGGCAATGAGCGGTGTCAAGCTGGACATCGGGTTTGAGTATGTGGACGGGCTGCCGGGCAGCCGCGACGATGCGTTTTTCTCTGGTGTGGATGCGGCGGGGCGCAAGGATAGCGATGCGCCGCCGGTGCGCCTGGAGCATGACGCCATTATCGTTGCGACGGTCAAGAGCGGCACGGCCAGCGGCCAAATCACTACGGTGACGACGTTTGAGCCGCGCGGCGTGTAAAGCCGACACAGCAAACGGGGGCGCACGCCCCCTTTTTTTCCGGAGAAGATAGATGAACGATGCGAAAGAGGTGCTGGTGCCTGTGGTCTATGTCGGGAAAAAGCCGCAAGCATTCGACAACATGGCGCGCACGGGCAAGGTGTGGAAGGGTGCGGGCGATGTGCAGTATGTGCGCGCGGATCAGGCAAGAATCCTGATGCGCTTCCCTGACCAGTGGGCGATGGCAGAAGGCAGCGGCGCGATTCCGGATGCGGCGGCGGACGTTGGCGCTGACCCGTCGCAAAAACCTGCCGAGCACATGACCAAGGATGAACTGATTGCGCTGGCGCGTGCGCGGTACGGGAAAAAACTGGACAGGCGCTTGTCGGTGCGCACGATGATTGACCAGATGCAGGACTGGGAGGAAAACGGCGCGATTCCGGATGCGGCGGCGGATGTTGCCGTGGTCGAATAATTCGCGGTCGGGAACAATACCGGCACACGAGGAATCATCCATATGGCAACTGCAAATTACGAGGATTTCCTTCCCGATGTGCTTGTGCGCCTGAGCGCAGACCCCGGCGAGCCGGTGGCGATGGCATGTGTGCGACAAACAGTCGACGATTTTTGCCGCCAGACGTGGGTATGGCAGGAATATTCTGACCCGCTGGATGTGACGGCAGGACAACCGGAGGTTGATTTTGAGCCGCCCGCCGGTGCTGTGGTGGTGATGCTGTTGGCGGCCAGCATGGACGGGCGCACGTTGCGCCCGGAATCATTGCGCCGTCTGGAAGCGCACAGCCCTGACTGGCGGCGCGATTTTGGCGAGCCTGAATGCTTTTCTCAGATAGATACAGAGCGGCTATTGCTCGCGCCCGCGCCTGCATCCAGTGCGCCCGGTGCGTTGAGTGTGTTGATGGCGCTGGCTCCGGCACGCAATGCCGAGACCATTCCGCAGTGGCTGTTTAACCGGTACAACCTGACGCTGGTCGATGGCATTACGTCGCGCCTGATGTTGATGGGCAATCGTCCGTGGTCGGATGCGCCAACGGGTGCAGATTTGCGGGCGCGCTATGAGCGCGGCTTGGCGCAGGCACGCGCGCACGCTACCGGGAGCATGACGGCAGCGCCCGCGCGCGTGCGCGGACACTATCAGTAGGACAGGCTGTCATGGGCACAATCGCTGTACGCGACATCATCCGCAAGGCACGCATCATCCTGCAAGATGAGGATGCGGTACGCTGGCCGGACACAGAAATGCTGGGGTGGGTAAACGACGGGCAGCGCGAGGTTGTTTTGCTCAAGCCAAATGCGCACAGCAAGACGGTGACTATTGCATTGTCACCGGGTACGCGCCAGACCTTGCCGGATGAGTGCATTTTGTTGCTGGACGTGGTGCGCAACATGGGCACGGACGGCAAAACACCGTCGCGCGCAATACGCATCGTCATGCGCGAAATGCTCGATGCGCAAGTTCCTGACTGGCATTCTTCGCAGCCTGACCGAGAGGCGCGCGTCAAACATTACCTGTACTCGCCAGAAATGGATGCGAAAACATTCTTTGTCTGGCCGCCACAGCCTGACCCGCCCGAGCAGACCATGCAGGTAGAGGTGATGTATAGCGCTTCCCCGCCAGATGTTCAAATTGATGGGGCAATTGCCATTTCTGACCCGTATTCCGGCCTGCTGCTGGATTATGTGTTGTACCGGGCGAACGCCAAGGATGCGGAGCATTCGCCCGTAGCGCAACTCGCAGTGGCATGGAGAGAGGCGTTCTTGTCGTCATTGGGCGGCAAGAGCCATGCGGAGACTGCCGCCAATCCGAATCTTGCGGCACCCGCCGCACCATACATGCGGAGCAGTCCGTAGACGGCGGACAGGCGCAGGTGTATCGAGAGCATTTTTTAACTGCCCTTGGGGGCAAAAACCAAGGCGAGGCGGCGGCGACCCAGAACGTTTTCGCACCTGCCGCGCCGAACAAAGGAGCGTAAAACATGGCAACGAACGGTGCATTTTCTGATTACCTTGAAGAGGCAATCATCAATCACTTTTTGCGTGGGCAGGCGCAGATTGCGCCGTCCAAGGTGTATATCGGCTTGTTTGAGACCGACGCGGGCGAGGATGGCTCCGGCACGGAGACGACCTACACTGGCTACGAGCGGCAAGAATCAGAGTGGGGCGCGCCCTCTGGCGGCAAGACTGCGAATGATGCGGTGATTACCTTCCCGCAGAATCAGGACGCGCAGCCGGTGACGATTTCGCACATTGCGCTGTTCGATGCGCAAACGGGCGGCAATCAGTTGTTCCGCGCGCAGTTGTTGAGTGCGCGCACGCTGGAACAGGGCGATTCTCTCGCTTTTGATGCGGGCGCAGTGGAATTGCAGGTGGACTAATGTCCGCCATGCCTTCCTCTGGGCCGAACGCGGGCGCAATCAACGCGCACGCAATCAACGCGGCGAGGGCGCCGCTGCGCATCGTCCTGGCGGGTTTGACGGCGGGCGCGGCTTGCGCGGGCGCGCGGTCTGTTGATGCGCGTGTGCAGCGCGGCGGCGCGGCAGTGTGCGCTGGCTGCGCACGGCTGGAGGTTGCCGCGTGTGTGTGCGTTCGTGCACACGCACAGATGGCGGTTCATACGCAGGCGGGACATGCTCGCGCGGCGCTCACGCAGGCGGCGCAGGCGCGCTTGCAGGCGGGCGCAGATTGCAGCGCGAGCGCACCATCTCGCGCAATGTTCGCAGGCGCGGCTGTTCGCGCGGGATCAGCTTCCAATTTGCCGTCCGCGCGCAGAATCGTGCGCCCGCTGGCAGCAGGGCAAGCGCTGGCGCAGGCGCGCGCGCGGGCAAGTTGCGCGTTGGCGGCTCATGCCGCAGGGCGCGCGGGTGTGCGCCTCATCGCTTCGGGGCAAGAGGATGCGCGGGCGTTTGCTTTCGCAGGCACGCGCGTTTGTGCCTCCGGGATCTGCGCACGTGCGGCACAGGTGCGGGCGGGCGCGATTGCGGCAAGTTGCGTGCGACAGGTTGCGCGCGCGTGTTTTGTTGTGAGTTGCGCGCGCGCGCTCGGCAGTGTTCGTAATGTGCATTCCACGGCGCGCGTGAGTGCGCGCGCAGCCAGCGCAGGCGCGTTTGCTTGGCGTGTGCGCTCGCGCTGCATTCTGGCGGCGCGTGCGCGTGTGCGCCAAAGTGCGCGTGCGCGTGTGCAGGCGCAACACAACGCACAGGCAGATGCACAGGCGCGGGCGGCAGTCTGCGCGCAGGCGCAGTTGCAGATGTGCGCATCTGCGCACGGCGCGGTGCGTCCGCACACGTTTGCCGTGGGGCGTGCGCAGGCGATTCGCGGCAGAGACGGGGCGCTTGTCTTTGCGCTGGCTTATAGCCTTGGGAATGCGGCGGCGCATTACGTGCGCTATGCCCGCGCAGTGCAGACGGGCGGCGGCGCGGTTGCCCGTGCGCGTGCGTGGCGCAAGCGTTTTGCGCTGTGTGCGCTCCACGGCGCGGCCATTTCAAAAGGCAGGGGAAGAGATGTGTTCGCGGTGAAAAATCCGGATGGCTTGTCCAGCCGACGGCTGATTGTGACGGCGCAAGACAGAACTATGCGGGCATGAGTAGGAGGTTGGCGACAATGAATCTGGGGAAATTCAACCAGCAGCCCGATGAGGTGCTCGATTACGACATTCTCTATAAAGATTGGCTGGATAAGGGCGATGAAATTCAGGCGGCGCGCGTGAGCGTGGAGCCGCAGGGAATGATGGTGCACGCGGTGTTTGTGCATCCTGACCGCGTGAAGCTGTGGCTGGCAGGCGGGGATGACGGCGCAAGCTATAAGCTGACCGTTACCGTAGATACGAAAGACGGGCGCGTGAAACAAGATGAATTCAAGATGAAGGTGAAAGACGTATGACGCAGCTTTTCGCAAACAATGCTTTCGGCACGCTGGCCGCGCCCGTTTCCAGTACGGACACGACCATTACGCTCAATGCGGGCGAAGGCGCGCGGTTTCCCGTGCCCGGAAACGCGCAAGATTTTCTGATCACCGTGTGCGCGCGCACCACCGCGGGCATTGAGACGCAGTGGGAAATCATGCGTGTGACCGCCGTATCAGGCGATACGTTCAGCGTGGCGCGCGCGCAAGAGGGCACGGCAGCCGTTGACTGGCCGGCGGATACGCCCGTTGAAATGCGTGTGACTGCCGGCACATTGGGCAACTTTGCGCAAGGCGACGTGCAGAAGGTTCAAATTGACTCCTGGGGAAACAACGATGCGAACAATATATTTACTGCGAAATGGCAAGGCAAACTGGTTGTCCTTACCTACAATGGAGCGCCGAAAATTGCAGTACCCGCAAGGACTGAAACTGTTATCGGCAACGTTTCCTCTGTAACTGGCATACCTAAAGCTTATGACAGTGCGTGCGGCGTGGCGACGATTATCAACGGTTCAGGCTCTTATGCGGGGTATGTGTATGTTAATTCGTCCATGGTGTTTTTTTGGTCGCCGGTGGCGCTGACGAAAGGGAGCACGACGCAGAAAATCGTTTTCAACATCATATACTTCGCGGAATGAAACAGTTCTTGATTGCCATTGACCAGTTGATGAACACCCTGGCGGGCGGCTGGGCGGATGAAACCCTGTCCAGCCGCGCATGGCGCGAAAACCGCGAAGGGCTGCGCGAGTTTATCGATGCGCTGTTTTTCTGGGAGCCGTACCACTGCCGCGCCAGCTACGAGAGCGAAATTGCCCGCCGCCAACTGCCGCCGGATATGCGCGGGGATGCGCTGACGGGCACGGAGTAGGCGCGCGCGCGTTTCCGCTGCGGTCGAATAAGTTTCCATCCCTGAAGATGCACGCAGGTTTGTTTTTGAGCGTGCATCATGGAACGTTATCCGTCGTTTTTCCCGCCTGCGCCTGCGTCCGAACTGGGATTGGGCGATTTGCCATCACTGCCGCGCGCGCCGTGGCAGAGTAAGGACGAGCCGCCTGTTCCTCGCGCCAGCGATGCGCCGCGCATTCAGGCGTTTCCCGATGCAGGTCTGGGCGTTGCAGACACCCGCCGCGCACGCTCGCCGCAACAGGGCGATGCGCAGGCAATCCTTGACCGCGCGCTGGAAGCAGAGGGTGCGTGGGAGCTTCGTCCGGTGGCGCAGGCCATCTTGATGCAAGAATCTGGCGCGCGCGCGGGTATTCGTGACAGCGTGGATGGGGCGGCAGGAATGATGCAGGTCATGCCGGATACGTTCCGCATGGTGATGGGTAATGAGGGAGACATTCGCAACCCATACGATAACGCACGCGCCGCTGTGCGCTACATGAAGCGGCTGAACAAGTATGCGAAGGGCGACGCCGCGCGTATTGCCGTCGGGTATTTCTCTGGCGAGGGCAATATCAATACTTCGCCGGACGGCACGCCGTATAAACATGACAGGGCAGATGGCAATGGCAAGCGCGTCTCTGAGTATCAGAGCGATGTGATGCGCCGTATTAACGGCAGCAATGGCGTCGATGCGCCAGTTCGCGGCACGCAACAAGGGTACGAGATGCCGGGGCTGGACAATGCGTTTTCTGTCGCGCCATCGGATATTGCCAGCATTCCGAAATGGTCTGACATTGCCAAAAGCGACGAATACAAGCGGCTGCCGGTTAAGGCACAGCTTGATAAGAAGGCGCAGTATTTTGACCTTGTTGCTCCGCATCTTGCCGCCGAAGGCGAGAATGTGGAAGAAATGCGCCGCAAGTTTTTGTACTCTGTGGATGACCATCGCAGCGGGCTGGAAAAGACGGGCAATACGCTGCAAAACGTGGCAGCCGGGGCGCTGAAGATTGGTCCTACGGCAGTGAAAGGGCTTGCCAATCTGGGCGACATGCTCACCGGCGGCGCGGTAGATTGGGGGGTTGCCGATGCGATGGAGCGCGGCATGAAGTCCATCGATAGCACCGTGGGCAGCGACCATCTTGCAAAACAGCAGGCCGTGTTTGGGCAGTTGATGCAGGATGAAAATGCAGGTATTGCCGACATGGCACGATTCGCCGCGCAAAATCCGGGAATGCTGGCGAACGAGGCGACGGCAACGGTGGGCAGTATGCTTCTGCCCGCAGGCGTGGCGGGCGCGGCGGCAAAAGTGGCAAACACCGCGAAACTGGCGAAAGGGGCGAGTGCGGCGGTGGCAAAAAGTGCGGCCACAAAAGCGGCGACGCGCGCAAGCCTGGCAACCGTCGGCGCGCAGAATGCGGCGGAAACCTTCAGCGAAACGAAAGATGCAGAGCTTGCCGACCGTTACAAGGCTGCGGCAATTTCCGGCGCTGTATCGTTGCTGGCGGGCATGGCGCTGGGCGGCGGCGCGGAGGGGATGATTGCGCGCCGCCTGGCCGGAGAACTGCAAAAAGGCGCGCCCGGTGCGATGTCGCGCGCCGGTGCGTTTCTTGCCAATATTGGCAAGGAGGCCGGGCAAGAATCGCTGGAAGAACTCGGCGGGATTCTGGGCGAGTGGGCAGGCACAGGCGAGATGCCAAACGCGACAAACGCGGGCAAGCAGATGGCTTACGCGGGCTTGCTGGGCGGCTTGATGGGCGGCGGCGCGCATTTTGCCAGTGATGGCATTTCGCCAGTGACGGGCGAGACGGGGCAGTCTGAGGCTGATTCAGAGGCCGGGCAAAATGGTGCTGACAGGAACGAGCCGTCCATGCCGGGGCTGGATGCGGTTAATTCGACCTATGCGGATGATGGCGAGGATGGCGGCGCAGGTGGCGCACAAATTTCCGAGGAAAACGCGCGGGCGTTGCAGGATGCGATTGCGCAAGATTTGGCGGCAGAGATGCCGGGCGTTGATTTGAATCTGCCGGGGCAGGCACAGCAGCAGTCAAAACATCCTACCGAGCAGACGGCAGAGGCAATTGTTGAGGAATTGGCAACGCAGGCGGGCATCCCGCTGGAAACCGTGTTGCCGCAGCGTGTTGATGCGCCCGCGCAGAGCACGCAGGCACAGCCGCAGGCCATGCAACACGCTGCCGATACCATGCCGCAGCAGGCGGCGCTTGATGAACGCAGCGCACAACATGGAGAAGAGGCGGCGGCACAGAGTACGCCGCAGCGCGCCGAGGTTGTGTCTCGTGAAACGGCTTCTGGCGAACCACAAGCGGGTTTGTCGGGCGCTGATGCGACACAAGATGCGCTGACGGCGGCACAGGTTGCGGGACAGGATGCGCAGAATGTG
>JAFSWK010000073.1 GCA_017444505.1 Rhodocyclaceae bacterium
CAAAGGAGCCGGTCGAAAGCGCTTCAAACGGATTGTTGCCGAGGATCGCCCCGTCGCAGATCCAGTACAGAACAGATGCCACCAGCATGCCGATCAGCACCGCACCGCGCACCTTTTTCTTGGCCAGTGCCACGATCACGAACAGCCCCACGAACATGGTGACCACGGTGCAGATCATCTGCACATAGCCGGCGTCGCCCATGCTTGTCTTCAAAACGGAGGGCGTCATCGCGCCGAAGAAATCGCGCATCACGTAGAACGGTGCCGCGAAATCGTTGCCCGCCGCGTAGATGCCCACGTTGGACCCTAAGCCGATGTTCATGAGCATGAGACCGATGGCCGGGCCGATCCCCAGACGCACGCCCAGCGGAATGCTCTCCACAATCTTTTCACGGACGTTCAGGAACGAAAGGGCGATAAAGATGATGCCCTCGATCAGAACAATGCAGAGGCCTGCCTGAAACGCGTTTTCATATTCGATGCCGTTGATGGCGGCGATGTTGGCGACCACCACCGCAAAGAAGCTGTTTAAGCCCATGCCGGGTGCCATCGCGAACGGCTTGTTGGCCAGAAACGCCATGCAGATGGTGCCCAGCCCTGCAGAGATGCAGGTTGCCAGGAAGACCGCACTCCAAAGCGGCGTGCCCACGGCAAAGCCCGTCAGCAGATTCGGGTTCAGGGCGATGATGTAGGCCATCGTCATGAACGTGGTCAGGCCGGCGACAATCTCGGTTCTGACCGTGGTTTTGTTTTCTTCAAGATGAAAAAACTGCTCCATTGGTAGATCTCCTTTCCAACTGGTTTATAGTGATTATTTCAGACAGGAATACAGCTCTTCAAGGCCCTGTTTGGTGACGGCCGAGAACGGGATGAATCGCTCTTCTTCGGTAAGCGCAAGTCCCTTCTTTAAGACAGCGGTCTGCTTTGCCAGTTCGTTCTTTTTCAGCTTGTCGGCCTTGGTGGCCACGATGACGCGGGGAATGTCGTAATATCTGGCATATTCGAGCATCTGTCTGTCGCTTTCCTGTACGGGAATCCGGCAGTCGACCAGAATCAGGATCAGACGCAGCTGTTTGGACGTGGAAAGATAACGTTCGATCATGTCGCCCCACTGTGCGGACTGTTCGCGGGAACGCTTGGCGTAGCCGTAGCCGGGCAGATCCACAAAGTAGAGGGAGGACGTTTCTTTCCGCGTTGCTTCCCCGTCGCCTGCCGGCGTTTTCATGGCAATCCTGTAGAAGTTGATTGTGACGGTCTTGCCGGGCTTACCGGACGTGCGGGCCAAGCTCTTACGCTGCATCAGCGTATTGATGAGTGAACTTTTCCCCACATTCGAACGACCCGCAAACGCAACCTCCGGAAGATGGTTCGACGGGAGTGCGCTTGTCGGGCCGCAGACGGTTTCCAGTTCGGCGTTCGTTACGTTAACCATTATGTCGCAGGTCTGAGTTGCTTCAGCGGGGTGCGCGCTTCTCCTTCGCCCTTCTTCACTAAGAGCGGCTGCGCGTCACCCTCCACACTGGCCTTCGTGATCACGCATTCCGTCACATCCTCATCGGACGGGATGTCATACATCACGTCCATCAGCGTTTTTTCGACGACGGAGCGCAGGCCTCTCGCGCCGGTCTTGCGTTCGTAGGCACGGTCCGCAATCGCGTCAATCGCGTCTTCCTCAAAGCGCAGGTTTACATGATCAAATTCAAACAGCTTTCTGTACTGCTTGATCAGCGCGTTCCTGGGCTCTTTTAAGATGCGCACGAGCGCTTCGCGTGACAGGCCTTCGAGCGTCACCGTGATCGGCACGCGTCCGACAAATTCGGGAATCAGGCCGAACTTGACGAGGTCTTCAGGTTCCACGTCCTTGAAGGACTGCGAGGCGTTTTTTTCACTCTTGGCGTGCACGTCCGCACCAAAGCCGATGCCGCTGCGCTCGGTGCGGTTGAGGATGATTTTGTTCAGCCCGTCGAAGGCACCGCCGCAGATGAACAGAATGTTGGTGGTGTCGACCTGCACAAAATCCTGATTCGGATGCTTGCGTCCGCCCTGCGGGGCGATGGAGGCCGTGGTGCCTTCAATCAGCTTGAGCAGCGCCTGCTGCACGCCTTCGCCGGAAACGTCGCGAGTAATCGAAGGGTTTTCGGACTTGCGGGTGATTTTGTCGATTTCATCAATATAGACAATGCCCCGCTCGGCCTTGGTGACATCGTAATCGCAGCGCTGGAGCAGCTTCTGGATGATGTTCTCCACGTCTTCGCCGACATAGCCGGCTTCGGTCAGCGTGGTGGCGTCCGCCATCACGAAAGGCACATCCAGCAGGCGCGCCAGCGTTTGCGCCAGCAGCGTTTTGCCCGAGCCGGTGGGGCCAATCAGCAGGATGTTGCTTTTCGACAGCTCCACCTCATCATCGTCATCCAGATGCTGCAAACGCTTGTAGTGGTTATACACCGCCACGGACAGACTGCGCTTGGCCTGCGTCTGGCCGATAACGTGCTGGTCAAGGATGGCGCAGATTTCACCCGGTGTGGGCAGCGCATTGCCCACGCCCTGCCCTTCGCCGCTGCCTTCGCCCCGGTCTTCTTTCAGGATGTCGCTGCACAGCTTGATGCACTCATCGCAGATGAACACCGTCGGACCGGCAATCATCTTTTTCACTTCATGCTGCGCCTTGCCGCAAAACGAGCAGTACAGCGGCTGTTCGCCGTTGCCATTCTTGCGTTCTTTCATGACCACAATTCCTCAGCTTGTTCCTTCTGCAAGCGCTTCGCGCCGGGTCAGCACGCGGTCGACCAGGCCGTATTCGACGGCGGCCTGCGCGCTCATAAAATGATCCCGGTCAGTATCCTTGGCAATCTGCTCCACCGGCTGGCCGGTATGCTGCGCCAGCATTTCGTTGAGACGCGCGCGCAGCGAGAGAATTTCGCGGGCGTGAATTTCGATATCCGAAGCCTGGCCGCGAAAACCGCCCAGCGGCTGGTGAATCATCACCCGCGAATTGGGCAGACAGAAACGCTTGCCCTTGGCGCCTGCCGCCAGCAGGAAGGAACCCATGCTCGCCGCCTGACCGATGCACAGCGTGGAAACATCCGGCTGGATGAACTGCATGGTGTCGTAAATCGCCAGACCCGCAGTGACCGAGCCGCCGGGCGAGTTGATGTAGAAGTGAATGTCCTTGTCCGGATTTTCCGATTCCAGAAAGAGCAGTTGCGCCACGATCAGGTTGGCAGACATGTCATTGACCTCGCCCACCAGAAAGACCACGCGCTCTTTGAGCAAACGGGAATAAATATCGTAGGCGCGCTCGCCGCGACCACTTTGCTCCACCACCATCGGCACCAGCCCGCCAACGGCGCGGGCGGGTTCAAGCTGCGCAAAATCCGTCATCGTCATGCCCGTTTCTCCTGTGCGTGATTCATGCGGGAAACTCAGGCCGCCGCCGGTTGCGGCGCCGCGCCCATGCCCGGTTCGCGCCCCATCAGCTCTTCAAAGCTGACCGCTTCTTCGGTCGTTTGCGCCTGATTGACCACCCAGTCGACCACCTTGTTTTCCACCGCCAGGGCTTCCACCGGCGCCAGACGGCGCGGGTCGGCGTAATACCAGTCGATCAGCTCTTGCGGGTCTTCATAGCTTTGCGCCATTTCTTCAATGATGGCGCGCACGTCTTCGGGCTTGGCGTAGAGCTGATTTGCCTTGATGACTTCCGAGAGAATCAGGCCGATTTTCACGCGGTGCTCGGCCTCGGACTTGAACCACTCAGCTTCGACCTTGAAGTCGCCCGTTTTCATGCCGCGCGACTGCATGTCGCGGCGGGCGCGTTCGGCCAGTTCCTGCGCTTCCTGTTCCACCAGCGCGCGCGGCACGGCAATCGGCGTGTTTTCCAGCAGGGCGTCGAGCACCTGCCCTTTCAAATTCACCTGAATGCGGCGTTTGACTTCGCGTTCCAGATTGCCTTTGACTTCTTCGCGCAGCTTGACCACATCGCCATCGGCCACGCCCAGCGCGCGGGCGAAGGCGGCGTCGATTTCGGGCAGCACGGGTTTTTCCACCTTGTGCATGGTGACGGTGAATTGCGCCGTTTTGCCAGCCAGATGTTTGGCGTGATATTCCTCGGGGAATTTCAGGTCAAAGGCTTTTTCGTCACCTTTTTTCAGACCGCGCGAGGCGGTTTCAAAATCGGGCAGCATGGAACCTGCGCCCAGCATGAAGACAAAACCTTCCGCCGTGCCGCCATCAAAGGCTTCGCCATCAATCGTGCCGCGAAAATCAACAGTGATGCGGTCGCCATCTTCGGCGGCGCGTGCTTCATCCAGTTCAAAACGAGTGCGCTGGCGGCGCAGCACGTCGATGGTTTTCTGCACTTCTTCGTCGCCCACGGTGAGCGTGCCGCGCTTGAATTGGAGCGCGGAAAGGTCGCCCATGGTCACTTCCGGATAGACCTCGAAGATGGCGGCAAAGCTCAGTTCGCTGGGCTGCGCATCGCCTTCGACGGCCTTGGGTTCAATGCGGGGGCGACCCGCGACGCGCAGTTGTTCTTTTTGCAGATGCTCGTTGAGCACTTTTTCGATTTCATCGCCCAGCGCCTCGGAACGCGCCTGGGCGCCGAAATTTTGCTCCATCAGTTTCATCGGCACCTTGCCGGGACGAAAACCGGGCAGTTTGGCGGTTTTGGCCATGCCTTGCAGCCGCTTTTTCGCGGCGGCATCGACGTTGGCCATCGTCACGACGAGGTCTACCCGACGTTCCAGCGGGTTCGGTTCGTCTGCGGCGGGGGTTTGCTGAGGAGTTTGTTCCGTGCTCATGTTCCAGGTTCCTGCTCTGAAAAGCGAAAAGCGCGGATTGTAGCACACGGGGGCTTTTTACCCACAAACGCGCGCCCTGCCCGCGCTCAAAGGATGTAGCGGGCGAGGTCTTCGCGTCCTGCCAGTTCGGACAGGCGGGCGTCTACATAGGCAGCGTCAATTTTCAGCGTCTGCGCGCTGCTGTTGCCGGCCTCAAACGAAATGTCTTCGAGCAGCTTTTCCATCACCGTGTGCAGACGGCGGGCGCCGATGTTTTCGGTTTTTTCATTCACCTGCCAGGCGATTTCGGCCAGACGGCGAATGCCCTCGTCGGCAAATTCCAGCGTCACGTCATCCGTGGCCAGCAGCGCCTGATACTGGCGCACCAGGCAGGCGTTGGTTTGCGTGAGGATGCGCTCAAAATCTTCCACGCTGAGGCTGTCCAGCTCCACGCGGATGGGAAAGCGCCCTTGCAGTTCAGGCACCAAATCGCTGGGTTTGGAAAGATGAAACGCGCCGCTGGCGATGAACAGGATGTGGTCGGTGCGCACCATGCCGTAGCGGGTGTTGACCGTGGTGCCTTCGACCAGCGGCAGCAAATCGCGCTGCACGCCCTGACGGGAAACATCCGTGCCCTGCACGCCGGAGCGGGTGGCGATTTTGTCGATTTCGTCCAGAAAGACGATGCCGTTTTGTTCGACGGCGGCCACCGCGTCGGTTTTCACGTCTTCATCGTTAATCAGGCGGTCGGCCTCTTCTTCGGCCAGTGCCTTGAGCGCATCGGCAATGCGCATCCGGCGGCTGCGGGTTTTGCCGCTGCCGGCCATGTTCTGAAACATGCCCTGAATCTGCTGGGTGAGTTCTTCCATGCCCGGCGGGCCGAAAATTTCGGCAGTCACGCCGGGCAGACTGACTTCCACGTCAATCTCTTTGTCGTCCAGATCGCCTTCGCGCAGTTTTTTGCGGAATTTCTGCCGCGTGCCGGTTTCCGCCGTACCTTCGTCGCCGCGCGCGGGCGGCAGCAGAATATCGAGCACGCGGTCTTCGGCGGCATCCATGGCGCGGTCGCGCACCTGTTCGCGCGCGCGGTCGCGGCCATTTTTCACCGCCACTTCCACCAGGTCGCGGATGATGGTGTCCACATCGCGCCCCACATAGCCGACTTCGGTGAATTTGGTCGCTTCCACCTTGATGAAGGGCGCATTGGCAAGGCGCGCCAGACGGCGGGCAATTTCGGTTTTGCCCACGCCGGTGGGACCAATCATGAGGATGTTTTTCGGCGTGATTTCGGCGCGCAGTGTCTCTTCCACCTGTGCACGCCGCCAGCGGTTGCGCAGCGCGATGGCCACGGAGCGTTTGGCGCGGTCCTGGCCGACAATGTGGCGGTCGAGTTCAGAGACGATTTCTTTGGGGGTCATCTGCGTCATGGTTGCAGCACCTCTACGGTGTGATTCTGGTTGGTATAGATGCACAGCTCGCCCGCGATGGTGAGCGATTTGCGCACGATGCGCTCGGCATCCAGTTCGGTGTTTTCCAGCAGCGCGCGGGCGGCGGCCTGCGCATAGGCACCGCCGCTGCCGATGGCGATGATGCCGTGTTCGGGTTCCAGCACATCGCCGTTGCCGGTAATGACCAGCGAATGTTCGTTGTCCGCGACGGCCAGCATCGCTTCGAGACGGCGCAGCATCCGGTCGGTGCGCCAGTCTTTGGCCAGTTCCACGGCGCTTTTGAGCAAATTGCCCTGATATTTGTCGAGCTGCGCTTCAAAACGCTCAAACAGCGTGAAGGCGTCCGCCGTGCCGCCGGCAAAACCGGCCAGAATGCGCTCTTGATAGAGGCGGCGCACCTTGCGGGCGCTGGCCTTGATGACGATGTTGCCCAGCGTCACCTGCCCGTCGCCGCCAAGCGCGACTTCGCGCCCGCGACGGACGGAAACAATCGTGGTACCGCGATACTGTTCCATGTTGTTGTCACCCATAAAAATCCAGCGGGCAAGCATAGCGCAGCCTGCCCGTTTCAGTCATCCGAAAGAAAACCGCCGCTTTGATGCCGCCACAGGCGGGCGTACAGCCCGTCTTGCGCCAGCAGTTCATTGTGCGTGCCGACTTCCACGATACGCCCGCCATCGAGCACCACCAGCCGGTCCAGCGCGGCGATGGTCGACAAACGGTGCGCGATGGCCAGCACGGTTTTGCCTTCCATCAGTTCATACAAACTGGTCTGGATGGCGGCTTCCACTTCCGAATCCAGCGCGCTGGTCGCTTCATCCAGCAGCAGAATCGGCGCATCCTTGAGCATCACCCGCGCGATGGCGATGCGCTGGCGCTGGCCGCCAGAGAGTTTCACGCCGCGCTCGCCCACTTGCGCTTCATAGCCGCGATTGCCCGCAATGTCGGAAAGCTGCACGATAAAGTCATGCGCGCGGGCGCGTTGCGCTGCCGCTTCGATTTCGGCGCGGCTCGCGCCCGGGCGTCCGTAGGCGATGTTGTCGGCCACCGAGCGGTGCAGCAGCGAAGTATCCTGCGTCACCATGCCGATTTGCGCGCGCAGGCTGACACGGGTCACGTCCGCGATGTCTTGCCCGTCGATGACGATGCGGCCTGAATCCGGCTCAAAAAAGCGCAGCAGCAAATTGACCAGCGTCGATTTGCCCGCGCCGCTGCGCCCGACCAGACCGATTTTTTCACCCGGGCGGATGCTCAGCGTAATGTCGCTCAACGCCGGTGCCTTGCCTTCGCCCGCACCGGCATACGAGAAATTCACGCCTTCAAAGCGGATTTCGCCTTGCGTAATACGCAGCGGCTGCGCCGACGGCGGCTCGCCGACCGCCTGGGCGCGCGCGAAGGTGCTCATGCCGTCTTGCACCGTGCCCATGTGCTCGAAGAGCGCGGCGGTTTCCCACAAAATCCAGTGTGCCAGACCATTGATGCGCAAGGCCATCGCCAGCGCCGCCGCCAGCGCGCCGACGCCGATTTGCTCCGCCAGCCACAGATGAATGCCCAGCGCCGCCACCGAGAGCGTGAGCGTCATGCTCAACAGATGGACACTGACCACAATCAGGCTCACCAGCCGCATCTGGCGGTGCACGGTGCCCAAAAAACTTTCCATCGCGCCGCGCGTGTATTCCATTTCGCTGCTGGCGTGCGAAAAGAGTTTCACCGTGGCGATGTTGGTATAGGCATCGACGATGCGCCCGGTCATCAAGGCGCGCGCACCGGCCTGCTCGGACGACACACGCACCAGTCGCGGCAAGGTAAAGCGCAGCAAGACACCGTACAGCAACACCCAGCCGAGAAACGGACACAGCAGCCAGAAATCAAACCCCACCAGCACCACGCTGATGGAAATCAGATAGACGGCGGAATAGACCAGCACGTCGCCCAGAATGAAGCAGGTATCGCGCACGGCCAGCGCGGTTTGCATCAAACGGGTAGCCAGGCGACCGGAAAATTCGTCCTGATGAAAGGCCAGACTTTGCCCCAGCAGCAGGCGGTGAAACTGCCAGCGCAAGCGCATCGGGAAATTGCCCGCCAGCGCCTGATGGCGAAACAGCGTCAGTCCGGCGGGAAACAGCGTACTGAGCAAAATCACCACGGCCAGCGCCAGCAGCGTGCCGCGTTCCTGCGCCCACCACTGCGCCGGAGCAACCGTGGACAAATCATTGCCCAGCCGCCCCAGCAGCGCATACAGCCACGCCTCAAAACCGCCCACGATGGCGGCCAGCAAGACCATCGCCGCCATCTGCCAGCGCACGCCGCGCGTGCACGCCCAGACGAACGCCCACAGCGAAGACGGCGTGTGTGGCGCGTCTTCCACAAAGGGCGGCACGCTGCGCTCAAACCATTTCAACAACATGGCCGCGCGCGTCCCGGTTTAGCGGCTCGGGTTGTAGTAATACTTGTAGGTCGGCACGCGGGCTTCGGCAAAGCCTTTCGTCAACTCCGGCGATTGCGGGCGGTCCCACCACAGGGCGCGCCCTTTTTGCTGTTCTTCGGCTTCTTTCGGATGCGCAGCCATCCATTCGCGCATGAACTGGGTGTGTTCGGATTCGTAACCGGCCATGATGCCAAGCCTCGCTATCGGGTCATACAAAGCGCGCGATTGTACGCCGAAACGCCGCCCCCGTCCGCCGTCCTCGCCCAAGGTTCAGCCGCCCAGATACGACATGCCCGCCCGGTGCGCATTTTGCGCCAGCGGCGTGGCGGCGCAGCGCAGCATGGAATAGCGGTCTTCGCGTCCGCGCCAGATTTTGGCGATGACTTCCCGCAGCGCCGCATCGTCCGCGCCCGCGCGCAGCAGTCCGCGCACATCGTGCCCTTCTTCGGCGAACAAACAGGTGTACAGCCGCCCATCCGTGGTGATGCGCAGCCGCGTGCATTCCTGGCAAAACGGCTGTGTGACCGAGGCGATGACGCCGATTTCGCCCGCGCCATCCTGATAGGCATAGCGGCGCGCCACCTCGCCGCGATGGTTCGGCGGCAAGGCTTGCAGCGCAAACTCGGCGCGCACGCAATCGAGGATTTCCTGCGCGCTGACCACCTGCGCCAGATTCCAGCCGTTGGTCGTGCCCGCGTCCATGAATTCGATGAAACGCAAAATGTGCCCCGTGCCACGAAAATGGCGCGCCAGCGGCACAATTTCGCCATCATTGCAGCCGCGCCGCACCACGGTGTTGACCTTCACTTGCAGCCCGGCCTGCGCCGCCGCGTCGATGCCCGCCAGCACATCGCGCACGGAAAGCGGCGTGTCGCTCATGCGCTGGAAAATCGCCTCATCGAGCGCATCCAGACTCACCGTCACCCGCCGCAGCCCCGCCGCGCGCAGCCGCACCGCCAGACGGGGCAAGAGCACGCCGTTGGTCGTCAGCGCCAGTTCCAGCCCGCCGATCTCCGCCAGTTGCGCAATCAGTTGATCCACATCGCGGCGCAGCAGCGGCTCGCCGCCGGTAATACGGATTTTGCCCACGCCCATGCCGTGCAGAATACGGGCAAGACGGGCGATTTCCTCAAAGGTGAGCAAATCGGAATGCGACAGAAAAACGTGCCCCTTGCCGAAATGCGCGCGCGGCATACAGTAGATGCAGCGAAAGTTGCAGCGGTCGGTCACCGAAATGCGCACCTCGCGCAGCGGGCGGGCAAGCGCATCCTGCGGCGACAACGCTTCGGACGAATCGGCGGACGGTTTCACGGTACTCACGCGGGGCAAGGCACGAAGCCTGCATTATCGCCGATTCGCCACGCCCAAAAACAAGGCCGGAAGGGCGTCATCTCCTCTTCCGGCCAAACAGGTTTTCACCCTCAAACCTTGAAACGGTGCACCAGTTTTTGCATCCGCTGCGCCAGTTCGTCCAGCGAACGGGCGGCTTCGGCCACGTGCCCGGCGGCGCTGGCGTTGTCCGCCGTCATGTCGGCGATGGCGTGGATGTTGCGGCTGACCGCGCTGCTGGTGTCGCGCTGTTCCTGGGTGAGCGCAGTAATCTGCGCCAGCCCGGCGTCCACGTCCTGCACCAGATGGTTGCTCGCTTCGAGCACTTCGACCACATGGTCGACCGACTGGCGGCTTGATTCGATGTGCGCCATGCTCTCCTTCACCGTCTCGGCCACCGAGCGCGCCTGCTCGGTGATGGACTGGTTGATGGTGTCAATGGCGGAAGCCGAACTGCCGGATTTTTCCGCCAGCTTGCGCACTTCGTCGGCCACCACGGCAAAGCCGCGCCCGGCCTCGCCTGCGCGCGCCGCTTCGATGGCGGCGTTGAGCGCCAACAAATTGGTCTGGTCGGCGATGTCGCGCACCGCGCCGGTCATTTCCGAGACTTCCTGCGTGGAGCGCACAAACACTTCCGACAACTCCGACATGTTGCGCATCGCCGTCTCCAGCTCCACAATCCGCGCGCTCAGCGCTTCCAGGCTCTCGCGCCCTTCTTCCGAGCGGTTGCGGCTTTCCTGCGAGCTGGCGCGTACCTCTTCGGTGCGTTCAGCCACCTGTTCGATATGCTCGACCAGTTGTTCCACCGCCTGCGCCGCGCCGGAAGAATGGCTGGTTTGCTCGGTGGAACGGCGCGCCAGCTCGGTCGCACCGGTGACAAAATTCTTCGCCAGTGCCGAAACTTCATCCGCCGCGCCGCCCACCTTGCGAATCAGGTCGCCAATCATCGACAACATGCGGTTGAAGCGATCTGCGACCACGCCGATTTCGTCGTGCCGCTCCACGGCCAGACGCTGCGTCAGATTGCCGCCGCCCGAAGCCAGTTCCGCCAGCCGTCCGGCAAGGCGCTGCATCGGGCTGGAGACCGTGCCGCGAATGAAGAGATAGACCAGCGCAACAAACACCAGAGAGGCGACCACGGCAAAGGCAATATTCTGGTTGCGCAGCCGCACCACTGCTTCCTGCGCCTTTTGCAGCGACACTTTCATCGACACCGCGCCCAGCGTCTCGCCCTCGGGCACGAGGTGACAGGCGATGCAGTTTTTGCCCAGATAGTTTTCGCGCGCCACGATGGGATAGACCACGCGCAGGTATTCGCCATTTTGTTCGTCCGATTCCACGCGCATCGTGGTCACGCCGTTTTCCATGGCGTTTTGCTCATCGGCATCGGGCGGCGCACTCGGTGCCGTGCCCGGGCCGTAGATTTTGGAAACCCCTTCGCCGCGCAGCACATGCAGCCCGTGCACGGCGGTCAGTTCGTTGATTTGTTCCAGAAACACATCGCGCTGGCCGATGGTGCCCGTCATCATCATGCCGGTCAGCCCCGCCAGCGTCATTTCGTTGATGGTGCTGGCCACGTCCTTGGCCTGTTCGATGGCGTTGGCGCGCGAAGCGCGGCTTTCCCAGACCAGCATCCCGCCCCAGGCCAGCACCAGCACAACGCCAATCAAGACCGTCAATCGCAGCCAGATTGGCCAGGCAGTCTCCCGTTTCATTGTTCTTTTCTCCCCACAAAAAGCACACACGTCGGCTCCATGCGGGTCATTGTATGCCCCGTCGCAGCCCTCCCGTCAAAAATTCACCGCGCAGCCGGGACATTTTTCAC
>JAFSWK010000074.1 GCA_017444505.1 Rhodocyclaceae bacterium
GGCGCTGGCGGCGCGCCAGCGGTGAGGCGGAAGGCGAAAGGCGTCCGCAGTGGGGCGAGACACGGTCAGAACAGAATTTCAATGCCCAAACCGGCGGCCCAGGCGCGTTCGCGGTGCAGGGCGTCTTCTTCACGCGGCCAGAAATGGCCGAGGACAAATTCGGCAAACAGCCAGTCGCGGTAAATGGGTTGATACCACTTGGCACGCACGCCGTATTCGGAAACATCGACGTGATTTTTGGTGTTGCCGCTGGCGAGCAATTCCAGCGACAGCAGGCGCGAGTGGGAAAACTGCTGGTAGAGGCCGAGGCTGGTGTTCCAGTTCCAGCCGTGTTCCTTGCTGGTGATGGTGGCGCGGTTGAGCCAGCGGAACATCAGCGTGTGGGTCAAGTCGTGCTCGTAATCGACGGTGGTGGTTGCACCCAGACCGCGCTTGATGCTGGCAAAGACGGTTTCACGAAACAGCAGGCGGTCGTCCGCGCTCATGTGCCAGTCATGCTTGTAGCGCGCCTGCGCATAGAGCCAGTCGCTGGAACGCACGCCGACGCGAAAGCCCAGCCCGCTGCGCGATTCGGTGCCCACACCGGCGAAAAAGGCATCGTCGCGGGATTCTTCGTGAATCAGTTGCTGCTCGCGGCTGAAGGCTTCCGGTGTGTCTTGCAGCATTTCTTCCTTGTTTTCGCGGCCAAAGAAGAAATAGGCGTTGTCGCTCAGGTTGGGCAAATCAAAACGGGCGCGAAAGCGCACGTTCACATCCACGCCATCATCGCGCCGCCAGAGGGTGGAAATTTTCAGCCGCCCGTTGGTCACCGAGCCGCCGTCTTCAAACGGCTTGTCGCCAAACCAGCTATTGATGCCGCTGGCCAGCCATACAGAGGCATCGCGCACGGCCTGGCGCGAATCATCCAGCCAGGTGCTTTCCTCTTCGGCGTACAGACCGGGTTCAGCGCCCCATGCGGCGGAAGAAAGGGTACATGCGGCCAGTGCGGCAGCGAGCGAAAAACGGGAGAAAATGCGGCGCGACATGGGAAATCCTGAGAAAAACGAAGCGGTCGGGAAGAAAAACCGGCGTTGCGGTTTGGCAAAACTGGAAGCAATTGTATCGTTCTCTGCTTTTCTGCGCCGTGTCATAGTGCGCTGCCGTATGATGTTCGACTGTGTGTTTGAAAGGTTGACAACAGTATGAAGGTGGAAACGGCAGTAGCGCAGCATATCGGGGACCGCGCGGAGCAGCAGGATCGGGTGGAAGTTTTGCAACATCCGGTGCAGGATGACGTGCTGCTGGCCGTGCTGGCCGACGGCGCAGGCGGTCATACGGGCGGCGCGATGGCCTCGGGCGAGGTGATTACGCGCGCACGGCAGACTTTTCTGGATTTTCGTGGCCGCGAAGATTTGCAGGAACTGATGCACGATGTCTTGATGGATGCGCATCAGGGTATCCATCTTTCGCGCTTTGCCAGCGAACAAGACCCGTTCAGCACCGCCGTGGCGCTGATTGTGCGCGGCGCTACCGCACAATGGGCACACTGCGGCGATTCGCGCCTCTATCACGTGCGCGACGGGCAGGTGATTCACCGCAGCGAAGACCATTCGTTCGTGGCGCAATTGCTGCGCCAGGGCGAAATTACGCCCGACCAGGTCAATACACACCCGAAACGCAACGTGCTGCTGTCTTGTCTGGGCGGGCGCAATGCGCCGCAGGTGGTGCCCGGGCGCTGCGATGATTTGCGCGAGGGGGACGTGTTTTTGCTGTGTTCGGACGGGCTGTGGGCGTATTTTTCGGATGAGGAACTGGCGCGCGCGCTCTCACACCGCGATGTGCGCGAAGTGGCGCAAACGCTGCTGCGCGAGGCGCGCACACGCGCTGCCGGGCGGGGCGATAACGTTTCGCTGGCAGTGGTGCGGCTGTGTTCGCCGCCGCCGCCCACCGTGCCCGTGGCACCTAAATGGACACTGCTGGACTGAGCATGTTTTCAGAAGGAAAAGCAAACAGATGAGGAATGTACAAAGACGAACCGGACAAAGGCTTGCCGCCGCGCTGCTGGTGTTGGCCGTGCCGGGCGCGCTCTGGGCTGCGGGCGCTACAGAGCGCGCCGCGCCGCTGCCGCAGCCGCGCGCCGGACTGTGGCAGGTGGAATCAAAAATTACCGAACTGGGCGGACTGCCGATGCGCTGGCAAGTGTGCGTGGGTGAAGAGCCGCTGTCGACATTGCTGGCGCGCATGGCGCGGCAGGAAAAATGCACCGGGCACAGCGTGCGCGCCATACCCGGCGGCGTGGAAGTGGATATGCAGTGTTCCCTGCAAGGCTCGCAGGTGCATTCGCAAGGGACGTTTACCGGCGATATTCGCCAGTCGTTCTCCGGCACACTGCATTCGCGCTTTTCACCGCCCTGGCAGGGTTTGACGCAATCTTCCGCGCAGCTTTCCGGACGATGGCTTTCCGCCTGTCAGCCCGGACAAAAACCGGGCACAGTGGTGCGCCGCGAGGCACCGAATGTGGACGAGGTGCTGCGCAGCGCCGATACGCTGCTGCGCGGTTTGCGCTAAGGGCGCGGGAAAAGAAAACGGGCCGCGCTGGCGGGCGCGACCCGTGTTTGTGAAGCGGGAAAAGACGCAAACTTCAGGCCGCAGCGGCTCCGGCAGCCACTTCGTCGGTTTCGGGCACATCCTGCCAGACGTAGCTGAACTGCTCGAAATTCGGGCCGATAATCAGGCGGCGGTCAATGCGCGCGCGCCAGATGCGAGCGCCGTCTTCGACGATGATGGTGTCGCCGGGAACGCACTGGCCGGGCTGGAAAATGAGGGTCTCGGGCTGGCGTGAAGTGCGGTCTTTGGGCAGCCAGAAGGCTTGCCGGTAGGTGAGGCTGACGTAAGGTTCGCCTTCTGTCGGCACCTGAATGTGACGGTAGGAAATGAGCCGCGGACCTTCGCTCAGCAGCATGACGCCGGCTTCCAGAATGCCGTCATCGCGGAACATCAGCCAGCTGACCTGACCGAGCAGGAAGTTGGCATACCCCGGCGGGCGCAGCGCGACGAGCTGCTGGTGAATCAGTTGCTCTTTTTGTGGGCGCATCCGCAGACGCAAGCCGCTGACGGACTGGTTGATGAGTTGCCAGTGCTCACACTTGAAACCTTCGCCAACGTGCGTGAAACCTTCCGCCATCCCCGCCGTGGTGTGCGAGCCTTGTTGCACGGCGTTTTCGGTGTTGTCGACGTGATAGCCGATGAGGAACCAGTCGCCGGTCATTTCCACGTCGCCTTCGGCACCGCGGCGCGGGAAACGGCGACCCGCCGAGCCCAGACCCCACGGGCGGTAGAGCGACAGCAACAGGCGTGCGCCGGTCTCTTGCGGACAGTCTTCGCCCAGACCGAGCGCGGCAGGTTGCACGCCTTGCTTGAACTGGTTGAGGATGGCGTGAAACTGGTTGGCCAGCTCCGAGCCTTCAAAACGGCGCAGCGAATCGCTTTGCTGCTGCAATACCGAGAGCGGACGCAGGCCGCTGTCGGTGCCCAGATTCAGGCCGTAGGTGGCTTCTTGCGGCGGTTGCGAGCCGGGCGGTTCGGGTTCGGGCGGCAGCAGGCGGCAGTACGGCGCCAGACGCTGCGCCCAGCGGCACATCCAGCGAAATTCCTGCGAGCTGCGGCCAAAGGGGTTGCCCAGATCGACGAGCAGCGCGGCGGTGAAGGCTTCCAGCGGACTTTGCGCGTGCCACACGGGGTTGAGCGGGTCGGGCACGCGCACGTGCGCGATGTTGCGCGCCTCGGCGCTGATATAGCCTTGGTGCAGCTTGGCCCAGCGCCCGGGCGGCAAGGCACGGTGTGCGCGGAAATATTCAAAAATGGCCTGCCCGGTGTAGAACAGATGACGCTGCACCAGCAAGGGCTGCTGGCTGCCGAGGACATCGTCTTTTTGCGCGCGGCGATCGACCTGGGCGTAAGAGTGCGCCATCAACTGCCACAGCGAGACGACCATCAGCAGGGTTTCGTTTTGCGTGCTGTCAGGCGGCAGGGGATGACCGGCGTATTTTTCTGCGGCCAGTTCCTGCACCGTGTCCAGCGGCGCGCGGCAGGCTTCCAGCACTTCCAGGTGAGCTTCCGCTTCGGGGTGGACGGCGGCCAGCGTCGAGAGCATGTCTTGCAGAATGGTCTGCACCGTGGCGGGTGAGTCCATCGGCAGGTCACGGATGGTCTGAAGACATTCTTCCGGATTCTGGTACTTCATGGTGTTCCCGTTGTAGTCCGCGCGTGGGCGTAACATTTCGCATTGTACCCGCCCTCGGGGCATTGCGAACGCATCGGGGTTGCGCGAAGGTTACATTTTGTCATGCTTCAGGCAAGAAGACGGGCAAGTTCGTCGCAAAATGCGGCCAAATCGGGCAGCGGATGCGGGTTGCCGGGTTCGCGGCGCGGCGCTGCCCAGATAGCGTCGGGGAAGTGACGGTCGTCCTGAAAACGCGCAATGACGTGCCAGTGCAGGTGCGGCACCTGGTTGCCGAGGCTGGCGAGGTTGATTTTGTCGGGTTGGACTTGCGCACGCAGGACGCTTTCAACGGCCAGCACAACGCGCATGACATGCTGGCGGTCGGCTTCGGTGAGGTCAGACATTTCCGCGACGTGCTCGCGCCAGATGATGCGGCAATAGGCGGGGTAGGCGGCATCTTCGACCAGAATGACGCGGCAGCGCCCGTCTTGCCAGAGTACGTGCTCAGGCGCGGCGGGCTGGCAGAGGGGACAAGAGAGGTGGTTCATTGCGGGACGGGCAAAGTGGCGAGGGGGGCGGCGGGGGCGTCTTCTGCGTCAAATACGGCGCGGTCCAGCAGGCCGTTGCGCTGCGCTACGCAGCAGGTGACGACCGCGTCGCCGGTAACATTGACGGCGGTGCGCGTCATGTCAATCAGGCGGTCAATGCCCATGATCATGGCGATGCCTTCCATCGGCAGATGGATCGAAGCGAACACCATGGAGAGCGTAATCAGCCCCACGCCGGGCACGCCTGCCGTGCCGATGGAGGCCATCGTAGCGGTCAGGATGACGGTGAGATAGTCGGAAAATTCCAGATTGACGCCGAAGGCCTGCGCGGTGAAGACCACGGCCATGCCCTGCATGATGGCCGTGCCGTCCATGTTGATGGTCGCGCCCAGCGGGATGGTGAAGCTGGTGATGCGGGGACTGGCGCCGATTTTGCGTTCCAGCGTTTCCATGGTCAGCGGAATGGTGGCGTTGGAAGAACTGGTGGAAAAGGCAAAGCCCAGCACCGGCAGCATTTTGCGGAAAAATCGCTGCGGGTTGAGACGCGCAATCAGCACCAGCAGCAGGCTGTAGACCAGCGCCAGTTGCAGCGCCAGCGCGAGGAGGGTGCCGCTTGCGTACTTGGCCAGCGGAACGAGGGCGGCCAGGCCGGTGTTGGCGAAGGTGTGGGCGGTGAGGCAAAACACGCCCAGCGGCGCGAAGGCGAAGACAAACAGCACCATGCGCATCATGATGGTGTTGAATTCCGTGAAGAACTGGCGCACCGTGCGCACCTCGTCGCCCAGCGAGCCGATGACGTAGCCCAGAATCATCGCGGCGACAATGATTTGCAGCATGGCGCCCGTCGACATGGCATTGACCACGTTGGCCGGGATGATGTTCAGGAAGGTCTCGGCCAGCGTGGAGGAAGCGGCTGGTTTGACCTCTAACTGCGTGATGGCACCCAGGTCCAGCCCCACGCCGGGGGCGACGAGCTGACCCAGCAATAGCGCCAGACAGACGGCCAGCAAGGTGGAGAAGAGGTAGAGGACAATGGCAGCGCCACCAATGCGCCCCAGCATGGTGCCTGAACCGAGCGCCGCCGCGCCGCACACGATGCTGGCAAACACCAGTGGCACGACCAGCATTTGCATCAGGCGCACGAAACCGCGCCCGAGGACGAAACAGATGCCGTTGACGCCGACCTGAAACAGGCCGGATTCCGCGTCCAGCATGAGATTGCAGAGCACGCCAAACAGGATGCCGGCCAGCAGACCGATAAAAATCCAGGTGGTCAGACCGAATTTTGAAAATCTGCCCGGGCGTGCAGAATCGGGCGCGCTGGCGTCCATGCGGGTGCTCCTGTGTGTTCGATACGACAAACAGGGCGAAATTATGCAGGAATCTGTGTGTGTGCGGAAAAAGGCGCGTTTCCCGCACCATGCGGCGCAAACGGCACCCATGCGCCGCCGTTTGCGCCGGTGAGGCCGTTAGTCCTTGAAGGCTTCAATCTGGATTTTAAGTTTGGCTTCTTTCGGCGCGGCAAAGCCCCACTGCGTGGGCTGGATTTTTGCCGCAAAGTCGCCGCCGCAAGTGTCTTTCTTGGCCATGTCGTTGAAATAGCAATTGAATTGCTTCGCTTGCAGGGTCACGGGATGGGTTTGCCCCAGAATGGTCAGCTTGCCCCGCACTTCCTTGACCTTGTCGCCGTCAAAGACGAATTCATCCGAGACGAAGCGCATTTCGGGGAATTTTTCCGCATGGAAAAAATCAGCGGTTTTCAGGTGCTGGTCAAAATCCGGGTTGCCGCTGTTGAGCTTGCTGATGGGGATGACGACGTCGACGGCACCGGTTTTCTTCGCGGGGTCAAATTGCAGTTTGCCTTCCAGCTTGAAGAAACCGCCCACGTTGGTGCTGGTTTCGTGATGGTCAGCGGCAAAGCGGGCGTTGGTGTGGTTCGGGTCAAGGCTGTACGTGGCGGCAGCAGTGGTGCCGACCGAGGCCGACAACAGGATGGCGAGAAGCCCTTTTTTCATTGCGGATACTCCTGTAAAAATGGTTACTTGGGGCGAAAATGATAACAATTATCGAAAACCACTGCAATGCGCCGTCTGGCTGCCGCTTGCCGCTTCGGGCGCGGGCAGCTTGTGCGGTAGAATCCGCGCTTTCGTCCAGTGTTTGCGGGAGTTTTTCCATCATGTACGCCAGCCGTTTTTTTGTCTCTACGCTGAAAGAAGCGCCTGCCGATGCCGAAGTGGTCAGCCAGCAGTTGATGCTGCGCGGCGGGCTGATTCGCCGCGTGGCGGCGGGCATTTATTCGTGGATGCCGATGGGGCTGCGCGTGCTGCGCAAGGTGGAAGCCATCGTGCGTGAGGAAATGACCCGCGCCGGCGCCATCGAGCTGTTGATGCCGGCGGTGCAGCCCGGCGAGCTGTGGCAGGAATCGGGGCGCTGGACGTTCTACGGGCCGGAGCTGCTGCGCCTGAAAGACCGTCACGACCGCGATTTCGTCATCGGCCCCACCCACGAAGAGGTGATTACCGACATTGCACGGCGCGAGCTGAAAAGCTATCGCCAGTTGCCGCGCCACTTTTTCCAGATTCAGACCAAATTCCGCGACGAAATCCGCCCCCGCTTCGGCGTCATGCGCGGGCGCGAATTTGTCATGAAAGACGGCTATTCCTTCCACGCCGATTACGCCGATTTGCAGCGCGAATATCAGAACATGTATGACACCTATTCGCGCATCTTCACCCGCCTCGGGCTGAAGTTTCGCGCCGTGGCCGCCGACAACGGCAGCATCGGCGGCACGGGTTCGCACGAATTTCACGTCATTGCCGACACCGGCGAAGACACCATCGCCTATTGCCCCGATTCCGACTACGCCGCGAACGTGGAAATGGCGCCCACGCCGGTCTTTACCGGCCAGCGCCCCGCTGCCAGCGAGACCATGCAGAAAGTGCACACGCCCGGCGTGAAAACGATTGCGGAACTGGCGGCGTTTTTGAAAATTTCCGAGGCGCGCACGGTGAAAGCCATCGTCGTCGAAGCCGACGATGAACACAATCGCGCGCCCGTGCTGCTGCTGCTGCGTGGCGATCACGAACTGAACGAAATCAAGGCGAAGAAAATCGACGGCATTGCCGAGCCGCTCACCTTCGCCGCGCCCGAGGCCATCGCGCAAGCCTTCGGCGCGCAGCCCGGCTCGCTGGGTCCGGTGGGCTTCCAGGGGCGCGTGCTGGCCGATTACGCCGTCGCTGCGATGGCCGATTACGTGGTCGGTGCCAACGAGGACGACTACCACTACACCGGCGCGAACATGGGGCGCGATTTCCCGGAGCCGGAATTTGCCGACCTGCGCAACGCCGTCGCCGGCGACCCTTCGCCGGACGGCAAAGGGCAGTTGGCGCTGTGTCGCGGCATTGAAGTCGGCCACATTTTCCAGTTGCGCACCAAGTATTCCAGCGCCCTGCATTGCGAATATCTGGATGAAAACGGTCGTCTGCAAGTGATGGAAATGGGCTGCTACGGCATTGGTGTCTCGCGCATTCTGGGCGCGGCCATCGAGCAGAACAACGATGCGCGCGGCATGATCTGGCCGCAGCAGATTGCCCCGTTTGAGCTGGTCATTTGTCCGGTGGGCTGGGGCAAGTCCGAAATGGTGCGCGCCGCCGCCGAAAAACTGCACGACGAACTGGCCGCCGCCGGTGTCGACGTGCTGCTGGATGACCGCGACGAGCGCCCCGGCGTGATGTTTGCCGACTGGGAACTGATCGGCATTCCGCACCGCGTCGTGCTGGGCGAACGCGGCCTGAAAAACGGTCAAGCCGAATATCAGGGGCGCCGCGATGATGCCGCCCGCATGGTCGACATGGGCGCGCTGGTGTCCGCGCTGCTGCGGGAACTGGGGCGATGAAGCGCCGCCTGCGCCTTGCCCGTCTGGTTGCCGCCTGTACGCTGGCGGCGCTGGCGGGCTTTGCGCACGCCGGTGCGCAGCAATACGAACCCATGTCCGCCAGCGTGCGCGCCTCTTTGCACTCGGCGGTCAGCGACCAAAAACCGCCCACCCTCAGCATCAAAGACCCGCAAGAACGCGAACGCTGGCTGGGCGAGATGTCGCGCCGTCTCACCCGCTACATCGCCGACGAAGCCTATCGCCACGAACTGCTCATATCCATCCACTACGAAGCCACCCGCGCCGGACTCGACCCGCAACTGGTGCTCGCCCTCATTCAGGTAGAAAGCGCCTTTCGCAAATACGCCATTTCCAGTGCCGGAGCGCGCGGCTACATGCAGGTGATGCCGTTCTGGATTCGCGTCATTGGCGAGCCGGGCGACAACCTCTTTTTCATGCGCAAAAACCTGCGCTACGGCTGCACCATTTTGCGGCACTATCTGGACATCGAAAAAGGCGACCTCTTCCGCGCCCTCGGGCGCTACAACGGCAGTCTGGGGCGCGCCGAATACCCCAACCTGGTGCGCCGCGCCTGGGAAAGCAACTGGTCTTACGTCCCGCTGCCGCCCACGCCGCCGCAAGCTGCCGCCGAAACGCCCGCGGCGCAGACGCAAGCCACAACACCGGCGCAGCCCGCCCCGGCGGTTCCGGCGCAAAAAGCGGCAACGAACGCCGCGCCCGTCCCGGCGCAAAAAGCGGTGCAGCCCGCGAACGCGGCATCGCAAAAGGCGGCCACGCCCGCCCCGGCGCAGCCCAAAGCAGCGGCTACGCCTGCGCCGCTTTCCCGTGCCGTGAGCGGGCAGGTCACAAAAGCGCCGCGCAACGCGCCGGCACAGCAAACGCCGCCCGCAGCCAAACCCGTACCCACGGCCAAACCCGCGCAGCAAACGCCGTCTGCACCCGCGCCCAAGCCCTGAGCGCGCCCGCGCGCCCGTGCGTGCGCGGTGTGCCGGGCAATGTCTGGTAGTATCCACCGCCGGGCTTCGCTGCGCAGGCGCGTGGTGAAATCAGATACACGAGAAAGTACGAAAAAACTGCTGCCGGGGGAGACATTCGGACAGACCGGACGCTGTGCGCCTGCAAGCGGCGCGCCGCGTGCGGGGGGCTGGGTGACTGTCCGTGCCTGCTGGGCGCCGGCGGCGATGGCTAGGAGAGAACCATGAAACAAGCAGCATCTGCCGGGGTGGCAAAACGTGTCTCGCAATTGGGGCGAACCGCAAAAGACAAGGAAAGCAGCGGGGGGCAAAACGCCGCACCGCGCAATACGCAAGCGCGCCTCGGCGCCACGCTGCGGCGCGGGGACGAGGCGCTCTCGCCGCGCCTGTTGCGCCGTTTGCTGGCGGATTTGCAGGTGGCCGCTTCCGCGCAGGTCAGCGACGTGGAAGGCGGGCAGCGCGCGCAGGCGTTGATTGACTGGTATGCGACGGCCAATGCGCGCGAGCGGCTGGATTTGTGGCGGCTGGTGGTCGAACATTTTTCTGCGGATGCCGAGCGCATCCGGCAGGCGCACGAAAGCTATGACGCTGCCGCCGATGCGCACGAGGCGCGCGCCGCCGAAATGGAGCTTGCCCGCGCGCTGGTCTCGCCGCGCCAGCGTCTGTTGCAACGCTTTGCAGTGCCTGCGAACGGGGTGCGCTTTCTGGTGGATTTGCGTGCCGAGTTGCTGCCCCTGCTGCGCGAAGAGTCCTGGCTGAAACCGCTGGATGCGGAGCTGGAACGGCTTTTTTCCACCTGGTTTGACCTCGCTTTTCTGGAAATGCGCCGCCTTACATGGGATTCGCCTGCGTCCTTGCTGGAAAAGATGATTCGCTACGAGGCCGTGCACGACATCCGCGATTGGGCAGACCTGAAAAACCGCCTCGATTGCGACCGCCGCTGCTACGGCTTTTTTCACCCGCGCTTGCCCGATGAGCCGCTGATTTTTGTCGAAATTGCGCTGTTGCAAGAAGTCGCCGCCAGTGTTGCGCCGCTGCTGGATGAGCACGCCGAAACCGCCGATGCGGAGCGGGCGAATACGGCCATTTTTTATTCCATCAGCAATACGCAGACGGGGCTGCGCGGGGTGAGCTTTGGCAATTCGCTGATCAAGCATGTGGTGCAGACCTTGCAGGCGGAATTGCCGCGCTTGCGCACCTTTGCCACGCTCTCGCCCATGCCGGGCTTTCATCGCTGGCTGAGCAAACAGGGCGAGGCCGCTTGGGAAACCTTGCCCGAAAAACTGCGCGCGGAGCTTGCCGAGGCGCTGCCGCAAGGGGATGCGTCGCTGTTTGCGCGTCTGCTGGATGCGGCCAAAGACGCGCCGGAGCGGGAAGAAAAATCGCCCGTGCGCGAGGCGCTGCTGCGTCTGGCTGCGCATTATCTGGGCAAGAGCGAGGCGGACGGACGGGTGCGGGACCCGGTGGCGCGTTTTCATCTGGGCAACGGCGCGCGCGTCGAACGCATCAACTGGGCGGGCGATTTGTCCGCGCGGGGCAGGGCGCAATCGTTTGGCATGATGGTCAATTATCTGTATGACCTCAAACGGCTGGACCAGCACCGCAGCCAGCTTGCCAAGGGGCGCGTGCCCGCTTCGCGCGAAGTGCGCGCCTGGCTGAGCGATTGAGGCGGCGCGCGCAGCAAGGCGCATAAAAAAACACAGCCCGATGTGTGTCGGGCTGTGTTGTGGGGAAGGGCGGGACGGGCGCGCTTTACGGGCGCATGTCGCCGGTTTCCAGAAAACGCTGGTGCCAGCTCAGTGCTTCGCCCAGCAGGTGCGGCGTGTGCTGGGCACCCTGTTTGCAGGCGCGGTCGAAGTAATCCTGCAACATCGGGCGGTAGTCCGGGTGGGCGCACTGGTTGATGAGCACTTGCGCGCGGCGGCGCGGAGAAAGCCCGCGCAGGTCGGCCAGACCTTGTTCGGTGACGATAATCTGGCTGTCGTGCTCGGTGTGGTCGACGTGCGAGCACATCGGCACGAGGCAACTGATTTTGCCGTCCTTGGCCACTGAGGGGGTGACGAAGAAGGTGAGGTAGCCATTGCGGGCAAAATCGCCCGAGCCGCCGATGCCGTTCATCATGCTGGAACCCATCAGGTGCGTGGAGTTGATGTGGCCGTAGAGGTCGACTTCAATCATGGAGTTCATGGCAATCACACCGAGGCGGCGCACCAGTTCGGGATGGTTGCTGATTTCCTGCGGGCGCAGAATGATGCGTTCGCGGTAGAAGTCGATGTTTTTCTCAAAGTCTTCGTAGGCGGCGCGCGAGAAGGAAACGGCAGTGGCCGAGGCGCATTTCATCTTGCCGGCGCGCAGCAGGTCAAGCATTCCGTCTTGCAGCACTTCGGTGAAGCCCAGCAGGTTCTGGAAAGGGCCATGCAGCAGGCCGTCGAGTACGGCGTTGGCGACGTTGCCCACCCCGGACTGAATCGGCAACATGCGCGCGGGCAGCCGCCCGTGGCGGATTTCGTGTTGCAGAAACTCGATGATGTGACCGGCAATGCGGCGGGAATTTTCGTCCGGCTGCGAGAAGGCGTTGTCGCGGTCGGGATGGCTGGTTTCCACGATGGCGACGACTTTTTTGGGGTCGACGCGCAGATAGGGAATGCCGATGCGGTTGTCGGCGCGGGTCAGGCTGATGGGCAGACGATGCGGCGGCAGCGCCGTGCCGTAGTAAATGTCGTGCATCCCTTCCATGCTCATCGGCAGGCGGGTGTTGATTTCGAGGATGACCTTGTCGGCTTCGTCCAGCCAGGTTTTGTTGTTGCCCACGGCGGTGGAAGGAATGAGCAGGCCGTCGGCGGTGATGCCGACGATTTCGATAACCGCCACATTCATGTGGCCGAGGAAACCGTAGCTGGCAAGCTGCGCGACGTGCGACAGGTGCAGGTCGAGATAGTCGATTTCGCCGGCGTTGATTTTTTTGCGCGTCGCGCCGTCCGAGTTGTAGGGCAGGCGCAGGCTCACAGCGTCGGCTTCGGCCAGCACGCCATCGGCTTCGGGGGCGGTGGAAGCGCCCGTCCAGACCTGAATGCGGAACGGGCGACCGGCGGCGTGCTCTTCGCGCGCGCGCGCGGCAATGGCGGTGGGCAACACTTTCGGATAGCCCGCGCCGGTAAAGCCGCTCATGCCGACGATGTCGCCGTCGGCAACAAAGCGGGCGGCTTCGTCTGCCGTCATGATGCGGGATTGGAAGTCTGCGTATTGCATTCGGTCAGCCAGACTCATGGCGAAATTCTCCTGTTATGTGGGCAAAGCAAGCCCCGTGCAATGTTGAGGGGAAAAAAAGGACGCAAATTTTGCGCGCCCGCGATGGTAACGCAGGCGCGCGGGCGCGTGTCAGCCCTTTGGCTTGGGGACGCTTAACGGCGAGAGCCAAACATGGAACCAAGAATGCCGCGCACAATCTGCCGCCCGATGGCGCTGGAAATGGTGCGGGTGACGGTTTTCGCCGCCATCTGCGCCAGCCCGTCGCGCTGTCCGACGCGTGGGCCGGTGCTGCCGAAGAGAATGTCTTGCAGCACGCCGCCGCTGCCTTGCGGGGCGGCAGGGGCGTTTTGTTGCTGTGCGGCGGCTTCGGCGCGGGCGGCGAGCATTTCAAAGGCCGATTCGCGGTCGACGGCTTTTTCATACTGGCCATAGACCAGACTGCCCTTGATGAGTTCGTTGCGCTCGCTGTCTTGCAGCGGCCCCAGGCGCGAGGCGGGGGCGATGATTTGCACGCGCTCGACCATCGACGGGCGGCCTTTTTCGTCGAGGAACGACACCAGCGCCTCGCCGGTGGCCAGTTCGGTGATGGCGGTGGCGGCGTCAAACGCGGGATTGGCGCGCATGGTCTCGGCGGCGGTTTTGACAGCTTTCTGGTCGCGCGGCGTGAAGGCGCGCAGGGCGTGCTGCACGCGGTTGCCGAGCTGGGCAAGCACGGCATCGGGCACGTCCAGCGGGTTTTGCGTAACAAAAAACACGCCTACGCCTTTCGAGCGAATCAGGCGCACGACTTGTTCGATTTTTTCCAGCAGCGCGGGCGGCGCGTCGTTGAAGAGCAAATGCGCTTCGTCGAAGAAAAAGACCAGTTTGGGCTTGTCCGGGTCGCCCACTTCGGGCAGGTTTTCAAAAAACTCGGCCAGCAGCCAGAGCAGGAAGGTGGCGTACAGACGCGGCGAAAGATAGAGCTTTTCGGCGGCCAGCACGTTGATGATGCCGCGCCCTTCGGTGTCGGTCTGCATCAGGTCGGCAATGTCGAGCATCGGCTCGCCAAAGAAATGCTCCGCGCCCTGTTCTTCCAGCGCCAGCAGCGCGCGCTGGATGGCGCCGATGGAGGCGCTGGAAATGTTGCCGTATTCGGTGCGGTACTGGGCGGCGTTTTCGCCCACCTGCGGCACGACGGCGCGCAGGTCTTTCAGGTCGAAGAGCAGCCAGCCACGGTCGTCGGCGACACGAAAGACGATGGTGAGCACGCCGCTTTGCGTGTCGTTGAGACCCAGCAGACGCGCCAGCAGCAGCGGCCCCATGTCGGAAATCGTGGCGCGCACGGGGTGGCCACGTTCGCCGAACACGTCCCAGAAGGTGACGGGGTTGGCGCGCGGGGTGAAATCGGTGATGCCGAGTTTGTTGAGGCGTTCCAGCAGTTTGGGGTTGGCGTCGCTTTGCGCGCCGATGCCGGAAAGGTCGCCTTTTACGTCCGCCACAAACACCGGCACGCCGATGGCGGAAAAGGATTCGGCAAGTTTTTGCAGCGTGACGGTTTTGCCCGTGCCGGTGGCGCCGGTAATCAGGCCGTGGCGGTTGGCAAGGCGGGGCAGCAGTTCGCATTCACAGTGGTCGTTTTTGGCAATCAGCATGGTGGCGTCCTTCCGGGCAGAAAAGAAAGCCGGAACCTTAGCACAAAAGAAAAACCGCATCGCGCGCGTACGCACGATGCGGTTTGCAGGACGAAGAAGGAAAGACGGCTTACTGGCCGCAGCGATCGACGCAGGCCAGATGCGGCGTAAGGCAGCTTTCGCTACCGCCACAGCGCAGCATCGGCTGCGCGCAGCGGCGCACGCAGGCATCCCACGCGGGCGTGGCGGCAGCGCCGGCGCGTACCATCGCCAGCGTGTTGCCGCCGGCGGGCGCTGCCTGCGCCAGCACCGGCTGGTCGCCCTGGCAGGCGGCGAGCGCGAAACCACGCTGCGGGCCGGCAACATCCGTCCATTCGGTATCCGACAGGATGAGGTCGCCTTCGATGAAGGGGATTTCATCGTCCGTCACCTGACCGGCGGCTTTGAGGGTGTTGATTGCGCGGCAGTCGGCGCTGCGGGCTTGTTCCAGCGAATTGCGCTGCACCCCGGCCATGCCCATGTTCAGGCGGGCGCATTCCTGCGCGTAGAGGAACAGCGTAGCCTGCTGGCTGAGACGGCTGAGGCGTTCGGGGTTGTAGACGATGCGCGCTGCGCCATCCTTGACTTCGGTGCGAAAGAGCAGCGGCGAGGAAGTATCCGTGACGCTGGGCACGGGCTGACCGGCGGCGTCCAGACAGTTGAAGGCAGTATCCGCAGGCGCACTGGCGGGCTGCGCCGCAGCAGA
>JAFSWK010000007.1 GCA_017444505.1 Rhodocyclaceae bacterium
CGGCGCGGTCAGCGAGACGCTGCACCGGCGCTTTGCTTGACTGCGCCGCTTCCACCAGCCGGATGATGCCCGCCAGCAAGGTGTCGGAACCGACCGCCGTGGCGCGGCAAAACAGCACGCCGTCGCCTACGTTGACGGTGGCCGCATGCACCGCATCGCCCGCTTGTTTGCGCACCGCGCGGCTCTCGCCGGTGAGCATGGATTCATCCAGCGCCGAATCGCCGCGTTCGATGCGCGCATCGACGGCCACCGCATCGCCCGCGCGCACCACGAAGGCGTCGCCCACGCGCAGCGTCTCTTGCGGCACTTCGCGCAGCGCACCGTCTTGCGCCTGCACCCAGGCGGTTTTGGGGCGCAGGCGCAGCAGTGCGTCCAGCGCCGCGCGCGTGCCTGCGCGGGCGCGCAGTTCCAGCCATTTGCCCAGCGATACCAGCGCGATAATCATCGCCGGTGCGTCGAAATAGATGCCTTCGTGCACCTGCTGCCACCACGCCACCGTGCTCGCCGCCCACGCCGCGCTCGTGCCCAGCGCGACGAGTACATCCATGTTGGCACCGCCAGCGCGCAGCGCCGCATACGCGCCGCGATAAAAGCGCGCGCCCAGCACGAACTGCGCAATGCTGGCGAGCACAAACTGCACCGGCAGCGGAAACCATGCCGGTACATGCACGCCCATGAACATCCACGGCATGGCGACGAAAAACGGCAACGCCACCAGCAGTCCCGCCAGCATCGCGCGCCGCGCAGCGGCCAGTTCGCGTCGCTGTTCGCGCTCCGGGTCGGTCTGCGCCAGCGGCTGCGCGGAAAAGCCTGCCCGCGCCACCGCCGCCAGCGCCTCGTCCAGATTGACCGCGCCGCGCAACTGCGCCCGCGCAGTGGCGAAATGCACCTGCGCCACCACCTGCGGCAGACGGTTCAACACCTTTTCCAGCCGCGCCGCACACGCCGCGCAGTGCATACCCTGAATGGAAAGTTCCAGTGTGGTTTCGGCGTTTTCTGTTGTCATGCCTATCATGCCCGACAAAAACTGTCGGCAATTATACGCCTATCGCCAACCTTCCGGACGCTGAAGCACAAAACCATCCGGTTTGACGATTTCGGCAGGCAACTGGCTGGCGCGCAGTTTGTCCTCGCCGATAGTGAGATAGCCATTTGCGTAGCGTTTGAGTTCGCTGGAATGTCGCCCCGGCGGGAAAGCGACAATGACGCGCTTGGCGGGAAATCGTTCGCGCACGCGGCGAATCGGCGTGGTCAGGTCGCTGTCGCCCGAAATCACCAGCGCAGCATCGAAAGCGTCGTCAAAAGCATCCGTCATCAACTGGATGGCGATGTTCACATCTGTCATTTTTTCTTCGTAATCCCGCCACTGCGCACCGCACTGGCGGCATTGTCTGGGCTTTTCGAGGTAATGCCCGAAGTGACAGCGCACACCCCGCGCAGCAAGGGCTTCCAGATAGTCGTTTTGCCGCTTCAGGTCTGCCGCATTGCGCCCATTGTCGCGGATGCGGGCAGAAAAATAATGCGTCGCCACCAGTTGCTGCCCTGGCCTGAGCAGCGTGCGCGCCAGCGCCGCGACATCCAGCCAGTAGTACCGTTTGAATCGCGCCTGCTTCAAACCAAAATACAGATTGAAACCGTCGATATAGGCGGTGACACGGGCGCTCATCGGGGGCGTTTCCTGTTTCATCATCAGATGCTTGCTATTTGGCTCAAAGGCGGTAGAATGCCCGCACTAACCCCCCCGGAGATAGCATCTCCGGCCCGACGCCCCGCAAGGGGCGTCTCTTTTTTCGGGCAGCGCGCACGGCTTCGGCAAGTGCTAGAATTTCCGGCTACACAAGAATAAAAGGAATTGGCATGACCTTGGATTTGTGGTGGTTCGCCTACATCGCACTCGGCGCATTTGTCGGCTTCATGGCCGGAATGTTGGGCATTGGCGGTGGCGGCATCCTCGTGCCCATGCTCACCATCATTTTCTCGCATCAGGGTTTCCCTGCCAGCAGCAACGTGCACATGGCACTGGGCACTTCGATGGCGGCCATTCTGCTCACTTCCATTTCCAGCGCGCGCGCGCATCACCGCCACGGCGCGGTGAACTGGCCCGTGGTGTTTTCCTTCGCGCCGGGCATTGTGCTGGGCGCGCTGGGCGGTGCCTTTCTCGCCGCCCGTCTGCCAGCGCAGCCGCTCGCGGTGTTTTTCGGCTGTTTCATGCTCTACATCGCCTGGCGCATGGTCAGCACCACCCGCCCATCCGCCGCCCGCCACCTGCCCGGAAAATTCTGGCTGGCGCTCACCGGGCTGGGCATTGGCCTCCTCTCGGCGCTGGTTTCCATCGGCGGCGGCACCATCGTCATTCCCTTCCTGGTCTGGTGCAACCTCCCCATGCCCAAAGCCATCGGCACGTCCGCAGCGACCGGCTTTTTCGTCGCGCTGGCGGGCACCACGGGTTATCTGCTCAACGGGCACGGCATGGAAGGGATGCCGACGGGCAGTGTCGGCTTCGTCTATCTGCCCGGTCTGGCGCTGGTGGCGTTGGCCAGCGTCTGGACAGCGCCGCTGGGCGCGCGCATGGCGCACCGAATGCCCGTGGTGCTGCTCAAACGGGTGTTTGCCGTCGTGCTGCTGCTCATTTCGGCCAAAATGCTCCACCTCGTGTTTACCTCCTGAGCGCCTGCGCGCGGTGCTATGATTCGCCCCCGCCCATTGTCCGCGCCGGTGGTGGAACTGGTAGACACGCAGGTCTTAGAAGCCTGTGCCGAACGGCGTAAGGGTTCAAGTCCCTTCCGGCGCACCAACGAAAATATGGCGTGACCTTGCCCCCTCGGGATTGCTCCGAAACGCTGGCACCGCCCATGCGGGCAGCCCAGAGGAACCATAACGCATGAACCAGCACGGAGAAATCATCCTCTACCAGTCCGGAGACGGGCAGACAAAGCTGAACGTCAATCTGCGCGACGAAACCGTATGGCTTTCGCTGGAACAGATGGCAGAACTCTTTGATCGGGACAAGTCCACAATCTCCCGCCATCTTCGGAACATCTTTTCAGAGAACGAGCTGACACGCGATTCAGTTGTTGCAAATTTTGCAACAACTGCCACGGACGGAAAAACCTACCAAGTCGATTACTACAACCTGGATGCCATCATCTCTGTGGGCTATCGTGTCAAGTCCCAGCGCGGCGTACAGTTCCGTCTTTGGGCCAGCCGCGTTCTGAAAGAATACATCCGCAAGGGCTTCGCCCTCGACGATGAGCGGCTGAAAGGGCACGGCGGCGGCAATTACTGGAAAGAGCTGCTTGACCGGATTCGGGACATCCGGTCTTCCGAAAAGGTGCTGTACCGTCAGGTTCTGGACTTGTACGCCACCAGCAAGGACTACGACCCATCCAGCCCGGAGTCTGTGCGCTTCTTCAAAATCGTGCAGAACAAGTTGCACTATGCCGCCCACGGCCACACAGCGGCGGAAGTCATCTTTGCGCGGGCGGATGCGGAGCAGGAATTCATGGGCTTGCGCAGTTTTGCCGGAGATTTCCCGGTGCTGCGCGACGTGGAAATCGCCAAAAATTATCTGGATGAGAACGAACTGCGCATTCTGAACAATCTGGTCTCTGGTTATTTTGACTTTGCCGAAATCAGCGCCATTGAACAGCGCCCCATGTATATGGCCGACCACATCCGTCAGCTTGACGCCATCCTTTCTTCCGGCGGACGGGCACTGCTGGCGGACGCAGGCTCCGTCTCCCACGCTGCGGCCATTGAGAAAGCCCGCAGCGAATACCGCAAGTACCAGCAAAAAACCCTCTCGCCGGTAGAGCGCGCCTATCTGGAAAGCATCCGGTCTGCGGCGAAAGTACTCAAACGCAAGACGAAGGAAAACAAGCAACAGGGATGAGCAAACATCCTCCATCCTCCTGCGTCAACACGGTAAAATCCCGCCCTGTATCCGGCCATTTGCGCCGCGCACTGACGAGGAGCTTGCCATGCCCACCAAGAAAGCCATTCCTGATTCCACCAGTGACATCATCGTTGTCGGCGCGGGGCCGGCGGGGTTGAGTTTCTGCCGCGCGCTGGCCGGTTCCGGGCTGAGCGTCACGGTCTTTGAAAAACACCCGCTCTCCGTGCTGCAAGACCCGCCCTATGACGGGCGCGAAATCGCGCTCACCCACCTTTCGCGCGAAACCATGCAGGAACTGGGCATGTGGGCGCGCGTGCCGGAAGGCGAAATTTACAAACTGCGCGATGCGCGCGTGCTCGATGGCGGTTCCAGCAAACAACTGCATTTCCCGCAGCCC
>JAFSWK010000075.1 GCA_017444505.1 Rhodocyclaceae bacterium
GAGCAGGAAGTTGCTGATGCGCTTTTCGCCGCCAGTGCGGATGAACAAGTCCGGCTCGGGCGTGTGCGCCAGCGCGAGCTGGTCGGTGAGGTCTTCTTCGCTGTATTGCGCCTTGCCGGGCTGGGCGGCGAGCATTTTGTTGACGGCTTCGAGAATGTCCCAGCGCCCGCCGTAGTTGGCGGCAATCGAGAGCGTTAAACGGGTGTTGCTGGCGGTGAGTTCTTCGGCCTCGCGCACGAGGCGGACAATTTCGGGGTCGAAACGCGAAAGGTCGCCAATGACGCGAAAGCAGATGTTGTTTTCATGCAGGCGGCGCACTTCCTGCATCAGCGCACGGCGAAAGAGCTTCATCAGAAAGCGGACTTCTTCCGGCGGGCGGCGCCAGTTTTCCGAGCTGAAAGCAAACAGGGTGACGTATTCGACGCCGCGCTGGACGCAGGCGCGCAGCACGTTGCGCACGGCCTCCACGCCACGGCGGTGGCCAGCGACACGCGGCAACATGCGCTGACGCGCCCAGCGCCCGTTGCCATCCATGATGATGGCGATGTGGCGGGGAATTTGCCCGGTTTCCGGGATGCCCTTGCTGGTGCTGGTAAACAGTGCCATCCGCTGGCCTGCTGTGGCGGCGCGTGTGGGACGCGGCTCAGATGTGCATCAGTTCCTGTTCCTTTTCGGACAGGAGCTTGTCGATTTCGGCCACGAAGCGGTCGGTGAGTTTCTGGATGGCTTCCTGACCGCGACGCTCTTCGTCTTCCGAGATGGTTTTTTCCTTGACGGCGTCTTTCAGGTGCTGGTTGGCATCGCGGCGCAGGTTGCGCACGGCAACGCGCGCCGATTCGCCTTCCTGACGCACGACTTTGGTCAAATCGCGGCGGCGTTCTTCAGTCAGCGGCGGCATGGGCACGCGGATGAGTTCGCCCTGGGTGGCGGGGTTCAGCCCCAGGTCGCTGTCGCGGATGGCTTTTTCCACTTTGGCGACCATCGGTTTTTCCCACGGCTGCACGCCGATGGTGCGCGCGTCAATGAGGGTGACGTTGGCAACCTGATTGATGGGCACATCGCTGCCGTAGTATTCGACCATGACGTGATCGAGCAGGCCGGTGTGGGCGCGTCCGGTGCGGATTTTCGCCAGATCGGTTTTCAGCGCGTCGACCGAGCGCTGCATTTTCTGGGTGGTCGATTGTTGCAGTTCGTTCAGCATGGGGTGGCCTCAGGAATGGACGAGTGTGCCTTCGTCTTCGCCCATGATGACGCGCTTGAGCGCGCCGGGCTTGAAGATGGAAAACACGTTGATGGGCAGCCGCTGGTCACGGCACAGGGCAAAGGCGGTGGCATCGAGCACGGCAAGATTGCGACCGATGGCTTCGTCAAAGCTGATGCGGTGATAACGCTTGGCGTCGGGGTTTTTGCGCGGGTCGTCGGTATAGACGCCGTCGACCTTGGTGGCCTTGAGCACAATCTGCGCGCCAATTTCCGCGCCGCGCAAGGCGGCGGCGGTGTCGGTGGTGAAGAAGGGGTTGCCGGTGCCGGCGGCGAAGATGACCACACGGCCTTCTTCCAGATGACGGATGGCGCGCCCGCGAATGTACGGTTCGACGACTTGGTCAATACGCAACGCCGATTGCACGCGCGCTTCGCAGCCAGCGCGGCGCATGGCATCGGCCAGCGCCATGGCGTTCATGACGGTGGCGAGCATCCCCATGTAGTCGGCAGTGGCGCGCACCATGCCGGAAGCTGCGCCTTTCATGCCGCGAAAGATGTTGCCGCCGCCAATGACTACGCCGACCTGCACGCCCAGCGCGGCGACTTCTGCGATTTCCTGCACGATGCGGCTGATGACTTCTTCGTTGATGCCGAAAGCATCGTCGCCCATCAGGGCTTCACCAGAGAGCTTGAGCAGGATGCGCTTGTAGGCGGCGGACATGATTGCGAGCCTCGTTGCAGGTGGGAAGAAAAAACGCCGCGCGGGAGGGCGCGGCGCGTGGTGGTTCAGCCTTTTTTCGCGGCGGCAGCCTGGGCAGCAACTTCGGCAGCGAAGTAGTTGGATTTTTTCTCCAGCCCTTCACCGACGACGTACAGCACAAAAGCAGCAACCGAAGCGCCTTTGGCTTTGAGCAGTTGCTCAATGGTCTGCTTGCCGTCTTCGGCCTTCACGAACACCTGGCCGAGCAGGGTGACTTCCTTGAGGAATTTCTGCACCGTGCCTTCGGCGATTTTTTCCAGCATCGCTTCGGGTTTGCCGGCTTCGCGGGCTTTTTCGATGGCGATGCGCCGTTCGGTGTCGATGAGTTCTGCGGCCACGCCGCTGGCATCCAGCGCCTTGGGCTTGGAAGCGGCAATGTGCATGGCAATGTCTTTGGCCAGTTGCGCATCGCCGCCGACGAGGTCAATCAGCACGCCGATTTTGGAACCCGCGTGCACGTACTGGGCAATCTGACCCTGGGCTTGCAGACGGACAAAGCGGCGGATGGTCATGTTTTCGCCGATTTTGCCGACGAGTTCGGTGCGGGTGGCTTCGACGGTTTTGCCGTTCAAATCCAGCGCGGAGAGCGCCGCGACATCCGCCGGGTTTTGCTCGGCCACCATGCGCGAGAGCGAAGCGGCTAGGGCGAGGAATTCGTCGTTCTTGGCGACGAAGTCGGTCTCACAGTTGAGTTCGATGATGGCGGCCAGTTTGCCGTCATTGGCCACATGCACGCCGACCACGCCTTCGGCAGCCAGACGGGTGGCCGCTTTCGAGGCTTTGTTGCCGAGCTTGACGCGCAGGATTTCTTCGGCTTTCGCCATGTCGCCACCAGCTTCGGTGAGCGCCTTTTTGCATTCCATCATCGGGGCATCGGTCTTTTCACGCAGTTCCTTGACCATGCCTGCGGTAATTTCCGCCATTGTTTGTTCTCCTGAGTAATTCGGTTCGGTATTCGGGATGGCGCCGCACCCCGCGCAGAGGGCGGCGCACAGCAAAGCTTATTCGGACGCGGCAGCGTCTTCTTCCACCTCGACAAATTCGTCGCTGCCGGCGGCGACGATTTCTTGCAGCGCGTTGCTGCGCCCTTCCAGCACGGAATCGGCCACGCCGCGGGCATACAGGCGCACGGCGCGCGAAGAGTCGTCATTGCCCGGGATGAGGTAATCAATGCCTTCCGGGCTGTGGTTGGTGTCGACCACGGCGACTACGGCAATGCCGAGTTTTTTCGCTTCCGAGACGGCAATCTTGTGATAGCCGACGTCGACCACGAAGATGGCATCCGGCAGGCCGCCGAGATCCTTGATGCCGCCGATGGATTTTTGCAGTTTTTCCAGTTCGCGACGCGCCATCAGCGCTTCTTTCTTGGACAGACGATCCAGCGAACCATCTTCGGCCATGGCTTCCATTTCTTTCAGGCGCTTGATGGATTGCTTGACGGTCTTGAAGTTGGTCAACATGCCGCCGAGCCAGCGTTCATCCACATAGGGCATGTTGCAGCGTTGCGCCTCTTCGGCGATGATTTCGCGCGCCTGACGCTTGGTGCCGACAAACAGGATGGTGCCGTTGCGGGCGGCCAGTTTGCGCACAAATCCCATGGCTTCCTGATACTTCTCCATGGTCTTTTCGAGGTTGATGATGTGGATTTTGTTGCGCTGGCCAAAGATATAGGGGGCCATGCGGGGGTTCCAGAAGCGGGTTTGGTGACCAAAATGCACACCGGCTTCCAGCATCTGGCGCATCGTGACGGACATAGTAAAACTCCATGAATGGTAAGGGTTGAACCTCCGCCCGGCATTGCGGACGCGCTTCATCACGCAGCGCGCCACCCTGATTGAGCCGCTTTCGCGGTCTGCCGGACGTGCGGATTTTGCCCGCGCTGCGCACAAGGCGCGAGTCTCGGACAAGCCCGCGATTCTAGCCCGTTATCTGTATTCATGGCAAGGGCTTGCGCGGGATTGGCGGTGCGCGCGTGCCGGGCGGGGCGTCGGGCGCAGGTTGCGCGGGACGGGCTTTCCTTGTAAGATGCGCGGCTCTCGGGGCGTAGCGCAGCCCGGTTAGCGCATCTGCTTTGGGAGCAGAGGGTCGTGAGTTCGAATCCCACCGCCCCGACCATTTAATCTATTTCTTCACTTGCAGGATTGCGTCCGTAGCTCAACCGGATAGAGCACCGGCCTTCTAAGCCGGGGGTTACAGGTTCGAGTCCTGTCGGACGCGCCACAGTTTCTATGGTGGTTGTAGCTCAGTCGGTAGAGCTCTGGATTGTGATTCCAGCGGTCGTGGGTTCGATCCCCATCAACCACCCCATCTTGATTGGTATTTTTTCTCATCATCATCAATCTTCTCAATGTTTAGGCAGATTTTGTGGTAAAGTATTGCACTGCACTATTTTTTCAGGCAGCCTAAAACCAATTGTCGAGGAATAAATATGACACCGCCTATGGAATCAGAAATTTTTAATACGCTCAAAGATTTCTTTATTTCTCTGCCACATTGTGCCGCATTGGGTATGCAATTTGAAAATATTGTGGGTTATAAACCAACACTCAGTATTCAATGGCAACCTGAATTTGTTGGGCATGCCGACAGTGGCATTCTGCACGGTGGCGTGATTACGCCACTGATTGATATTGCAGGTGCAACCGCTGTTGCTGCCCATTTGGATATGCCCGAAGCCTTGGCAACTTTGGATTTACGCATTGATTACTTGCGTGCCACACCGTCATCAGGCAAAGTGTTGGCAACGGCAGAATGCTATCGTTTAGGCGGACAAGTGGCTTTTGTGCGTACCGTCTGTTACACTGCCGATGATTATGAACCGTTTGCATTAGGCACAGCCACTTATATGCGTGTCATCGACCCATTTGCTTTGGAAACTTCTACTTATATGAATATCTTAAAAAATAAAGAGAAGTAAAATGGAATCATTTATTTATGACGAAAAACTCAACTTGCGAACATACGAACAAATTCAATTCGCACAATTTATTGGTTTGCGTTTGGGCTATGATCGCAGTTTGAAACAGATTTTATTTCATCTGCCCTTCAAAGAAATGTTGATTGGCAATACTTTGGTGCCAGCCATTCACGGCGGTTTAACAGGTGGGTTTATGGAAAGTTGTGCGGC
>JAFSWK010000076.1 GCA_017444505.1 Rhodocyclaceae bacterium
CCGTGGGGCTGCTGGCGGCGCGCATTTTTGGTTCGGTCAATGATGCCGTGCTGCGTTATGCGCGCCTGCTCGGAATCGCGCTGCAACGCATCAACATCTTGCGCGACGTGGGCGAAGACTGGCAGCGTGGCCGTCTCTATTTGCCGCAGGATGCCATGACCGCGCACGGCGTGACAGAGGCGGATTTGACCGCGCCCGCGCCCAGTCCGGCGCTGCGCGCGCTGCTGCAAAGCGAGGCGGCGCGCGCGCGCAGTCTGTACGACGAAGCACTGGCGGCGCTGCCGCCGGAAAACCGCCGCGCGCAGCGCCCGGGTTTGATGATGGGCGCACTCTATCGCGCATTGCTGGATAAAATTGCGGCGCAGGACTTCGCGGTATTGCACCAGCGCGTGCGCCTGTCCGTCCCGCAAAAACTGGCCGTCGCCGCCCGCACGTTGATTGCCTGAATCATGACTCCTCGCACCCCTTCCTTCCTCAGCGCCAGCGCCTGCAAATTGCCGGTCGGCATCATTGGCGGCGGCTATGCCGGCATGGCCGCCGCGGTGGAGCTAACCCGCCACGGCGTGCCCACCGTGGTGCTGGAACGCTCAAACGTCCTGGGCGGGCGCGCCCGCCGCGTGAATACCGATGGTTATACGCTGGATAACGGTCAGCACCTGCTCATGGGCGCGTACACGGAATTGTTGCGCCTGATGCGCTTTTTGCGCGTGCCACCGCGCGTGCTGGAACGCCGCCCGCTGGAACTGCGCACCGCCGACGGCGAACTGCATTTTCTCGCCGCCCGCGCCCCCGCGCCCTGGCATCTGGCTCTGGGACTATGGAAAGCGAAAGGTCTGAGCTGGGGCGAACGGCTGGATTGCCTGCGCCTGATGCGCTGGATGCGTCGCAAACGTCCGCTGCCGGAAATCATCCGCAGCGTCAGCGAACTGTTGTCCTGCACCCACCAATCCGAACGCCTGTGCCGCCTGCTGTGGCATCCGTTGTGCATCTCCGCGCTGAATACTGCGCCCGGGGATGCCTGCGCGCAGACCTTTCACCACGTGCTGCAAGACACGCTGGGCGCGTCTGCTCCGGCCAGCGAATTTCTCGTGCCGCGCTGTGATTTGAGCGAACTCTTCCCCGTGCCCGCCGCGCGCTTTCTGGGCAGCCACGGCGCGCGCGTGCATGTCAGCGCCTCGGTGAAAGCCATCCGCCCGCAGCCCGACGGCGGTTTCATGCTGGAAGGCACCGGCTTTATCGAAACCCGCGTGGGGCATCTGATTCTCGCCGTCGCGCCCTATCACGTCGAACCGCTGCTGGCGCCGCTGCTGCCCAAATATCCGGAATTTGTCGAACGCATCAAAAACATCGAATACCGCGCCATCAGCACCACCTGGTTTCACCCCGGCGCCGACTGGCGCACGCCGCATCCGCTGCTTGCGCTCACGCAAGGCCCCGCGCAATGGCTGTTTGACCGCAGCGCCTTTGGCGACCCACAAGGGCTGTGGGCGCTGGTGGCCAGTGTTTCGGAACCCGCCAGCGCCGAAGCGCACACCACCGCCGTCTGGCAACAACTGCGCCGCGAGCTGGACCGCCCGCTCTCGCCGCCGAAATGGGCGCGCACCGTCACCGAACGGCGCGCCACCTTCGCCTGTCTGCCCGAATTTGCGCGCCCGCCCATCCGCACCCCCATGCCCGGGCTGTTTCTGGCCGGTGACTATCTTGACCCGCGCTATCCCGCCACGCTGGAAGCCGCCGTGCGCGCGGGCATCGTCGCCGCCCGCACGATTTTGCGCGGCATGAACAGCAGCGCATCATGACGCCCATCGAAGCCCTGATTTGCGGCATCGACGAGGCCGGACGCGGGCCGTTGTGCGGCAACGTCGTCGCCGCAGCCGTCATCCTCGACCCCGCCCGTCCGATTACCGGCCTGAACGATTCCAAAAAACTCAGCGAACGCGCCCGCGAGGCGCTGGCCGAACGCATCCGCGCCGACGCACTGGCCTGGGCGATTGGCGAGGCCACGCCCGCCGAAATCGACCGCCTGAACATCCTGCACGCCACCATGCTCGCCATGCAGCGCGCCGCCGCCAACTTGCCCGCGCACATTCGCCCGCTTGAAGCACGCATCGACGGCAACCGCTGCCCGGAATTACCCTGGCCGACGCGCGCCATCGTCAAGGGCGACGCCAGCGACCCGGCCATCGCCGCCGCCTCCATCCTCGCCAAAACCACGCGCGACGCACAGTTGCGCGCGCTCGCCGCCGCCCATCCGCACTACGGCTTTGCGCATCACAAAGGCTATCCCACCGCCGAACACCTCGCCGCCCTGCGCCGCCTCGGCCCCTTGCCCTGCCACCGCCGCAGTTTCCGTCCAGTGCGCGAAGCCTGTCCGGAAACAGACCTGTTGAGCGCCGCGCATGAATCTTGACGCGCCCATCCGCTCCCGCCAAAACGCGCGCGTGCGCCACTGGCACGCGCTGGCCACCAGCGCCCGCGCGCGGCACGAAAGCGGGCAAACGCTGCTGGACGGCGCGCATCTCATCGCCGCCGCGCTTGATGCCGGTCAGCCCGTCGCACAGATTCTGCTCGACGAGACCCGCGCCGCGCAGCCCGAAATCGCCGCCCTGTGCCAGCGCGCCGCTGCCGTACCCTGCACCGTGCTCAGTGAGGCCGTCTTTCGCCACATCAGCCCCGTCGAACACCCCGCCGGCATTCTCGCCGTCTTGAACCTGCCGCCGCCCGCACCCCTGCCCGCGCAATTCGCGCCCGTCACGGTCATCCTCGAAGCGATTCAAGACCCCGGCAACCTCGGCACACTGCTGCGCACCGCCGCCGCCGCAGGTGTTCAGCATGTGCACTGCACGCCCGGCTGCGCCCGCCTCTGGTCGCCGAAAGTGCTGCGCGCCGCGATGGGCGCGCATTTCTGCCTGCCGCAACTGACCGAAAACGCGCACGTGCACGACTGGCTTGCCGGTTTTGACGGCGCCATCCTCGCCACCACGCTCGCCGCCGGTGCCCGCAGCCTGTGGCAGACCGATTTGTCCGCGCGCCCGCTCGTCTGGCTCTTCGGCAACGAAGGCGCGGGGCTGTCGCCCGCGTTGGCCGCGCGCGCCACGCATCCGGTCATCATCCCCATGCCCGGGCGGATGGAATCGCTCAACGTCGCCGCCGCCGCTGCCGTCTGCCTGTTTGAAATGGCGCGCCGCACCGCGCCTTAGCCGTTACGCATCAGCCGCGCCTTCTCGCGCTGCCACTCGCGTTTTTTCTCGTCCTCGCGCTTGTCGTGCAGTTTCTTGCCCTTGGCCAGCGCGATATTCAGCTTCACCCGCCCTTTGGAAAAATGCAAATCCAGCGGCACCAGCGCGTAGCCCGCGCGTTCCACCTTGCCGATGAGACGCGAAATCTCGCGCGCGTGCAGCAGCAGCTTGCGCGTGCGCGTAGGGTCGGGCTTCACATGCGAAGACGTGCTGATGAGCGGCGAAATGTGCATCCCGAACAAAAACACCTCGCCCTCTTTCAGCAACACGTAAGATTCCTTGATGTTGGCGCGACCGGCGCGGATGGCTTTCACCTCCCAGCCTTCCAGCGCCATGCCCGCCTCAAAGCGTTCCTCGATGAAATAATCGTGCGTCGCCTTGCGGTTTTCGATGATGCTCATGATGGTTTGTTTCCACAAAATGCGCCCGCGAGCGCGATACAATAAAAACGTCCTTCCACTGCCCGCGCGCCGCGTGCGTCCCGAACCCGGGTTTTTGAAAAGCCATGGCAGAAGTCCGCAAAAACGTCCTGATCGAATTTACCCCCGCGCAGATGTTCGCGCTGGTCGACCAGTGTGAAGACTATGCCGAGTTTCTGCCCTGGTGCGGCGGCGCGCAAGTGCATGAACGCACCGACGCCATCACCGGCGCCCCCATCCTCGTACATTATCACGGCATCAAGACGCATTTTTCCACCCGCAACAGCAAAACCTTCCCCACCCGCATGGACATCGCCCTGGTCGACGGCCCCTTTCGCCAGCTCGAAGGCGGCTGGCGCTTCACGCCGCTGGGCGAACACGCCTGTCGGGTCGATTTTGAACTGCGCTACCAGTTTTC
>JAFSWK010000077.1 GCA_017444505.1 Rhodocyclaceae bacterium
CGGCGAACTGCTGCCGGCGCTGGAAAAGCTGCTCATTGGTCTTGGCGAAGGCGAGCATTGCGAGCACCGCCTCGCCCCCGAAGACGCCTTCGGCGCGCATCGTGCCGAACTCATCGAGCGCGTCGAACGCCGCCACCTGCCGCCCGACGCGCGGGAAGCCATGAGCATCCTGGAATTCACCGCACCCGACGGTTCGCGCTATCCCGGCCTGCTGACTGAACTCAATGAAGACCACGCCCTCATCGACTTCAATCACCCGCTGGCCGGAAAAACCATCCTCTTTGAAGCCACCATCATCGGCATCACCAACAACACCAGTCCGGCATGAACGCCCCCGCCGCTGAACGCAAAACCATCCTGCTGGCCAACCCGCGCGGCTTTTGCGCCGGTGTGGAACGCGCCATCCGCATCGTCGAAGAGGCTTTGCAACGCTTTGGTGCGCCCATCTACGTGCGGCACGAAATCGTCCATAACCGCTTTGTTGTCGACGGCCTGCGCGCCCAGGGCGCGATTTTCGTCGACGAACTGCGTGACGTGCCCAACGGTGCCACCGTCATTTTCAGCGCCCACGGCGTGCCCGCCTGCGTGCGTGAAGAGGCTGCGCGCCGCGCGCTGCGCGTCTTTGACGCCACCTGCCCGCTGGTCTCCAAAGTGCACAAAGAAGTCATCCGCCTGCACGCGCAAGGCTTTCACATCATCATGATTGGTCATCGCGGCCACCCCGAAGTGGAAGGCACGATGGGACAAGTGCCCGCAGGCATCACGCTGGTGGAGGCCGCCGAAGACGTCGCGCGCCTGCAAACCGCCCCTGCTACGCCGCTGGCCTTTGTGACGCAAACCACCCTCTCGGTCGATGACGCCGCCGACATCATCGCCGCGCTGCGCCAGCGTTTCCCCGACATTCGCGGCCCGCACAAAGACGACATCTGCTACGCCACGCAAAGCCGCCAGGACGCCGTGAAAGCACTCGCCGCCGAATGCGACGCGATTTACGTTGTCGGCTCCATCAACAGCTCCAACTCCAAACGCCTGCGCGAAGTCGCCTGCCGCGCCGGTGTTCCCGCCTGGCTCATCGACAGTGCCGAAGACATTCGCCCGAGTGACCTCGCCGCCCTGCCCGCCGCGCGGCGCATCGGCATCACCGCCGGCGCATCCGCGCCCGAAGTGCTGGTTGCCGCCGTCATCGACCGGCTGCGCACGCTCGGTTTTGACGCCGTCACGCAGCAAGACGGCAAAACCGAAAACATCACCTTCCACCTGCCCAAAGAACTGCACGCATGAATGCTGCCGCCCGCCCCTTCGTGCGCATCCTGCTGGACCGTCAGGAACTGCTGCTGTTTTCCGCCGACGGCCTGTGTCTGCGCCGCTACGTGGTTTCCACCGGCGCCAACGGCGTGGGCGAAGAAAACGGCAGCGGCAAAACCCCGCGCGGCCTGCACCGCATCCGCGCCAAAATCGGCGCCAACGCCCCCGAAAACACCGTCTTTCGCGCGCGGCGTCCCAGCGGGGAAATCTGGTCGCCCGAATACGCCGCCACGCAGCCTGCCGGGCGTGACTGGATTCTCACCCGCATCCTCTGGCTGTGCGGCTGCGAAGCGGGCAAAAACCGGCTGGGCGCGGTCGACACCCAGCGCCGCTATATTTACCTGCACGGCACGCCCGACACCGTCGCGCTGGGCGCGCCCGGCTCCAAAGGCTGTGTGCGGATGCGCAACGCCGACATCATCGAACTCTTCGACCTGCTGCCCGTGGGTGCGCGCGTCGAAATCCTCGAACACACGCCCGCCCCCGCCGTGCATCTTTTGCCCTGGATGCAAGCGCGCGCCTTGTCGCTGCCGCTGCGCCTGCGTGTATTTACCGACGAACAAAACGTTCCCGTCGAACTGGAAGAAGACGAAGCGGACGCCACCGCGCTGCACGCCGTCGCCCTCAACGCGCAGGGCATTGCCATCGCCACCGCCCGCCTGCTGCCCGACGGCCACATCGGACGCCTGGCCGTCGCCCGCGAAGCCCGCCGTCAAGGGCTGGGCGGGCAGCTCATGCAAACCCTGATGGAACAGGCGCGACAGCGCGGCGCACGCGAAATACTCATCCACGCCCAAACCCACGCCGAAGCCTTCTACCAACGCCTCGGCTTCACCCCCGAAGGCGACGTTTTCCCCGAAGCTGGCCTCCCCCACCGCCTGATGCGGTGGACGCTGTAACGGCGCGACGGCTTTGCAATCAACCGTTATGAATCTTTTGAAGATTGCGGGTTTTTGAAGCGGTCTGCATCGAAAAACGAGTGTTGTTTTTTCAAATGGCCGCAATGTTGTTTTTCGCACGGAATGCCATTGCCATCTCCATCGATTTTGACTTGGCCGGGGCATTTTTTCAGATAGGCCATCGCCTCTTCGCAATCTTTCATGTGCGAGCAGTGCGTTTTTTTGCCGCACACCACTTCATCCGCCCCAAACGCCGCGCCGCAGGCGAGGCTGGCGGCGAGAAATGCCGTTAGCAGTTTCATTTTTTCTCCTTGATCGGTTACTTGCGGTTCATCTTCACAGGCGCACAGGCCAGGCGGATGCAAGTGTATGAGCAAAAAAAAAAAAAAAAACAAGTAGAAACGGGCGCACAACCCTCAACACAGCGCTGCCTGAGGCGCGTGCAGGGCGTCAAAGATGGCTTCCTGTGCGGGGCGGGCACCGCGCAGTCCGGCGACTACCCGAGCCGCCCAAAAGAAAACCCGCCTTCCGAAAAGCTCAGGAAGACGGGCTGTTGTTCGTTTGGCGGAGAGGGCGGGATTCGAACCCGCGTCAGGGTATTACCCTGAACACGCTTTCCAGGCGTGCGACTTAAACCGCTCATCCACCTCTCCGGAAGCGGGCGATTCTAGCATAGAACCGCGCCATCCACGCAACGCGCCGGTGCTGCGCGGGGAAAGAAAAGCCCCGCTTGTGCGGGGCTTTCGGTGCGGGCTCAGCCGGTGGCTGACCCGCCGGTTTCACGCAAACCTATCAGGCAGCAGCGCGTTTGCTGTTGGTGTTGCTGCTGCTGGTTTTGGTGGCGGTGGTGGAAGCCGTGCTGACAGCCTTGACCGTGGCGTTGGTGGCGGCGGTCATGTTGGCTTCGGCGATTTCGGCAACTTGCTTGGCCACTTTGTTGGCGTTGTCATAGACACTGTTGGCAGCAGCCAGAGCGGATTTGACAGCGGCGACGGCCACGTCGGAAACCGGGGTGGATTTGGCAGCGGAATCCAGGGCGCTGGTGAATTTTTTGTTCAGGTC
>JAFSWK010000078.1 GCA_017444505.1 Rhodocyclaceae bacterium
GCCCAGTTTCCCAAATCGCACTACGCTGTGATGGCCGCGCTGGATGCCGCCCGCGTGCTCTTTGAAGAAGGCGAATTTGCGCAGGCCGGCGAAGAACTCGGCTGGGTGGAAAACCATGCGCGCGATGCCGCCTTGCGCGACCTGGCGCGGCTGCGTCTGGCAGTGGTGCTCACGCAGCAAAAAGACTATGCCGGTGCGCGCGCCAAGCTCCAGCCCCTGCCTGCCGAGCCGATGCTGGCCGCCCGCTTCAACGACGTGCTGGGCGACGCATTCGCTGCCGAAGAAAAACCGCAGGAAGCCCGCCAGGCCTGGCAAAGCGCGCTGGATTTGCTCACCGCCAACGGCGTGACGGGGCAAGACCCGCGTCTGCTTTTTCTGCGTCTAAAACTCGATTCCATTTCCGGGAGCTGAAACCGATGAACCGCCGCCGCCCGCACCTTGCCGCCCGCCTTTGTCGTCCGTTTGCCGCCGTGTTTGCCGTGCTTGCGCTCGGCGGTTGTTCTTCGCTCAACCCGTTTGCCTCGGATGAGCCGGAACCCGCGCCGCTGGTGGAATTTTCGCCGCAGGCATCCTTGCGCGTAGCCGGTCGTCTGGACGTAGATGACAACGAGCGCGCCGTAATCATGACGCCTGCCGTGGCGCGCGACGCGGTGTATGCGGCGGGTGCCACCGGCCAGACGGGCAAGCTGGAAGACGGGCGTGCGGTGTGGGAAAAAGACCTGAACCTCAAGCTGAACGCCGGTGTGGGTACCGATGGGCGGCTGCTGACGGTCGTCACCCGCCACGGCTTGCTGATTGCGCTGGATGCCTCTGACGGCGCGGAACGCTGGCGCGCGGAAGTGGGCGCGGAAGTGCTGGATGTGCCGATTGTCAGCGAGGAATACGTCGTCGTGCGCGCATCCGACAGCCGCCTGATTGCCTTTTCCACCGTCGATGGCGAGCGCAAATGGGTCTATCAGCGCGGCACGCCCGCGCTGGTGGTGCGCAGCCAGATTGGCATGACGCTGATTGAAGACAAACTCATCGTCGCCGCCTATCCCGGTGGCAAACTCGTCGGCATCCTGATTGACACCGGCGCGCCGGTGTGGGAACTGGCGCTGGCCGCGCCGCGCGGCGTCACCGAGCTGGAACGCATCTCCGACGTGGTCGGCGAGCCGGTGTTTGTCGAGCCGGAAATTTGCGCCGTCGCCTTCCAGGGCAAACTCGGCTGCTTTGACCTGCGCGATGGGCGCACCACCTGGTCGCGCGATTTTTCCAGCATCACCGGGCTGGACCGCGCCGGCGGCCTGCTCGTCGCCACGCACGAAAACAACGCCGTGGAAGCCTTCCGCGCCGAGGACGGCTCCCCGCTGTGGCAGCAAAAGGCGCTGGTCAACCGCAAAGTTTCGCGTCCGCTGATTGTCGGGCGCTACGTCGTGGTGGGCGATGTGCAAGGCTACGTGCATTTGCTGGACCGCGACAGTGGCGAATTCGCCGCCCGCGCCAAAACCGACGGCAGCCCGATTGTCGCGCCGCCGCGCCGCGTCGATGACAGCCACTTTGTCGTGCAGACGGAAGAAGGCGGCGTTTTCGTCTTTGCCATCGGCAGCGCAGGAAGCGACTCGTGACGCCCACGCTGGTGCTCGTCGGGCGGCCCAACGTGGGCAAGTCCACGCTGTTTAACCGGCTTACCCGCACGCGCGATGCGCTCGTTGCCGACCAGCCGGGGCTGACGCGCGACCGCCAGTACGGCATTGGCCGTGGTGCATCGCGCCCGTATTTTGTCGTCGACACCGCCGGTTTTGACCCGGTGGCGAAAGACGGCATTCTGTTTGAAATGGCGCAGCAGGCGGAACAGGCGATTGTCGAAGCCGACGTGCTGCTGTTTCTCGTCGACGGGCGTGCGGGGCTAACGCCGCACGATGAAGAAATCGCCGCCCGCCTGCGCCGCGCCAACCGCGCCGTGCGCCTGGTCATCAACAAGGCGGAAGGGCAGCAATACAACCACATCACCGCCGAATTTCACGCCCTCGGGCTGGGCGAGCCGTTCGTCATTTCCGCTTCGCACGGCGACGGCGTGCGCCATTTGCTGCACAGCGTGCTGGACGAATTTCCCGAAGAGCGCAGCGACGGGGAAGACGCCGAAGGGCAGGGCGGGGAAGCTGCCGGCCCCGCGATTGCCATCGTCGGTCGCCCGAACGTGGGCAAATCCACGCTGGTCAATGCCCTGCTGGGCGAAGAGCGCGTCATCGCCTTCGACCTGCCCGGCACGACGCGCGACGCCATCGCCATCCCGTTTGAGCGCAACGGGCGCGCCTACACGCTGATTGACACCGCCGGGCTGCGTCGGCGCGGCAAAGTGTTTGAAGCGGTGGAAAAGTTTTCCGTCATCAAGACGATGCAAGCCATTGAGCGGGCGAACGTCGTCGTGCTCGTGCTTGATGCCGCGCTGGACATTGCCGACCAGGATGCGCACATTGCAGGCGTGGCGGTGGAGCAGGGCAAGGCCGTGGTGGTGGCCGTCAACAAATGGGACGCGCTGGACGAATACCGCCGCGCCCGCGTGCGCGAAGACATCGCGCGCAAGCTGCCGTTTCTTTCTTTTGCCCGCTTTCACTACCTCAGCGCGCAGAAAAAGCAGGGGCTGAACGGCCTGTTACGCTCAATTGACGGCGCTTACGCCGCCGCCACCGCGAAACTTTCCACGCCACGGCTGACGCGCACCTTGCAGCAGGCGCTCATCAAGCAGGCACCACCACGTAACGGCATGTATCGCCCCAAAATGCGTTACGCCCATCAGGGCGGCAGCAATCCGCCTGTGGTCGTCATCCACGGCAGCGGGCTGGACGCCGTGCCTGCCGCCTATACGCGCTATCTGGAACGCAGTTTTCTGGAAGCCTTCCGTTTGCAAGGCACGCCGTTACAAATTCAATACAAAATGGGACAAAATCCATTCGCAAACAAAGGAAAATAACGCGCCGCACCGCCTTTTCGTGGTAAAACAGGCGTCGGCTATCTGCTTGTTCGTTATAAGCAACAAACTGGCAGCAATTTTGGATTACACCGAGGGTTCACCATGAGTAACAACAAAGGGCAGCTTCTCCAAGACCCGTTTCTGAATACCCTGCGTCGGGAGCACATTCCCGTTTCCATCTATCTGGTCAA
>JAFSWK010000079.1 GCA_017444505.1 Rhodocyclaceae bacterium
CCGCAACACACGGCGGGCGGGACGAGGGGCGGCGGGGGCAGGCGTGGTCATGGGCAATCTGTCAGGCAAGTCAGAACAATCAGGCAAGGAACTGGGCGAGCAGCGCGCCGGGGTCGGGCGCGCGCATGAAGGTCTGGCCAATCAAAAAGGTGTGCACATCGGCTTCGCGCAGCCGCGCGATGTCTTCCCGACTGCCAATGCCGGATTCGGCCACCGGCAGGCGCGCGGCGGGAATGCGGGCGAACAGCGTGCGGGCGCGGTCGAGATCGACGGCAAAGGTTTTGAGGTTGCGGCTGTTGACGCCAATCAGCGGCGTGGCAAGCGACAGGGTGCGTTCCAGCTCGTCTTCGTCGTGAATTTCTACCAGCACGGCCATGCCCAGCCGCGTGGCAACGGCTTCCAGCGCGCGCAGCGCCGGTGCATCCAGCAAGGCGGCGATGAGCAAAATGGCGTCCGCCCCCATCGCGCGGGCTTCCCAAACCTGCCATTCGTCGAGAATGAAATCCTTGCGCAAGACGGGCAGCGCGCAGGCGGCGCGGGCGGCGGCGAGGTATTCGGGCGCGCCCTGAAAAAAATCGCGGTCGGTGAGTACGGAAAGACACGCCGCGCCGCCGCGTTCATAGCTGGCGGCAATCTGCGGCGGGTCGAAATCGGCACGGATGACGCCCTTGCTTGGGCTGGCCTTTTTGACTTCGGCGATGATGGCGGGCTGGTTTTGTGCGATGCGCGCGCGCAGCGCGCCGACAAAATCGCGCACCGCAGGGGCGTCCTGCGCGGCGCGTTCCAGTGTGGCCAGCGGCGTTTTTGCTTTTCCGGCGGCGATTTCCTCGCGCTTGCGCGCCGCGATGGTGTGCAGAATGTCGCTCATGACGGCAGCTTACGCGGCGGCGCGGAAAGATTGCGTCAGACGCACAAACTCATCCAGCCGCGCACGCGCCGCGCCCGAAGCGATGGTCTCGCGCGCCCGCGCCACGCCGTCGGCAATGGACGCGGCGACATTGGCGGTATAGAGCGCCGCCCCCGCATTGAGCAGCACCACATCGCGCGCCGCGCCCGGCTGGTTGTCCAGCACGGCGAGCAGCATCGCCTTCGATTCTTCCGCGTTGCTTACCCGCAGATTGCGCGTGGCCGACATTGCCAGCCCGAAATCTTCCGGATGAATGCTGTATTCGCGCACCTCGCCATCCTTGAGTTCGCCCACCAGCGTGCTGGCGCCCAGACTGATTTCGTCCAGACCATCCATGCCATAGACCACCAGCACATGCTGTGCGCCGAGGCGCTGCATGACGCGCGACTGAATGCCGACCAAATCCGGATGGAACACGCCCATCAACGTATTGGGCGCGCCCGCCGGATTGAGCAAAGGGCCAAGAATGTTGAACAGCGTGCGCACGCCCATTTCGCGGCGAATCGGCGCGACCGCCTTCATCGCCCCGTGATGGCTGGGCGCGAACATGAACCCGATGCCGGTTTCCTGAATGCACTGGGCGATTTGCTCCGGCGTCAGCGCCAGATTTGCGCCCAGCGCTTCCAGCACGTCCGCCGCGCCCGAACTGGACGAGACGCTGCGCCCGCCATGTTTGGCAACTTTCGCGCCCGCCGCCGCGCAGACAAAGGCGCAGGTGCTGGAAATGTTGAACGTCTGCGCGCCATCGCCGCCCGTGCCCACGATGTCCAGCAAGTTTGCATCGGGCGGCGTGGGCACGCGCACGGCCATCTCGCGCAAAATTTGCGCCGCCGCCGTGATTTCGCCGATGGTTTCCTTTTTCACCCGCAAGCCGGTGAGAATCGCAGCGGTCATCACCGGCGAGATTTCGCCGTTGAGAATCTGACGCATCAGATCCAGCATTTCGTCATGGAAAATTTCGCGGTGTTCGATGGTGCGTTGCAACGCCTCTTGTGCGCTAATTGGCATGGTCAAAAATCCAGAAAAAACAAAAGTCAGGGTTGGGAAAGAAAGTTTTTCAGCAGCGCGTGGCCGTGTTCGCTGGCGAACGATTCCGGGTGAAACTGGATGCCTTCCACGGCCAGCGAGCGATGGCGCACGCCCATGATTTCGCCGTCCTCCGTCCACGCCGTCACTTGCAGGCAATCGGGCAGCGTTTCGCGTTCAATCGCCAGCGAATGGTAGCGCGTGCAGGCCAGCGGGTCGGGCAGATTGCGAAACACGCCTTGCCCATCGTGGCGCACCAGCGAGACTTTGCCGTGCATCTGCGTTTTGGCATGAACCACCCGCCCGCCAAACGCCGCCCCGATGGACTGATGCCCCAGACACACACCCAATACCGGCACTTTGCCCGCAAAATGCGCGATGGCCTCCACCGACACGCCCGCTTGCGCAGGCGAACACGGCCCCGGCGAAATCACCACCCGCGCAGGCGAGAGGGCAGCCAGTTGCGCCACCGTCATCTCATCATTGCGCACCACGCGCACCTCTTCGCCCAGCTCGCCCAAATACTGCACGAGGTTGTAGGTGAAGCTATCGTAGTTGTCGATCATCAAAAGCATGGCGGGAAAGCGGCAGATGACCTGCCGTGCTCAGGCGGGAAAAACGGGCATTTTCGCACCGCTGCCGCAGCGCAGCAAGAAAAGCGCACGGTGCGTATTTATTCGGCGGCTTGCAGGTGTTCGACCATGAGTTGCAGGCGGGTTTGGCCGTTGTATTCGTTGGCGTCCAGGCGATAGACGACGTCGACTTGTTCCGGCATGGTTTGCGCGTGGTTGAAGCAGATGGCGTCCAGCGGTTGCGGCTCGCCCGTGGCAATCAGTTGCAGTTTGAGGTGGCGGTCTTTTAACAGGCGCTGGCGGGCGATGGTGAAGCGGTCGGCAAAGCGCGGCGCGGGGAAGTTTTGCCCCCATACTTGTGCGTCGAGCAGATAGGCGGTGTCCAGCGAGCGCCAGCCGCTTTCCAGCGCGCCGTCGGTTTCGATGCGTTGTTCCAGCGCCTCGCGGGGGATGAGTTCGGCGCAGGTTTCTTGCCAGATGCGGCTGAAACGGGCGTGGTCGGCTTCGCGCAGGGTGAGTCCGGCGGCCATGGCGTGTCCGCCGAAGGTGAGGATAAGGTCGGGATGGCGTTTGGCGACGAGGTCGAGCGCGTCGCGCATGTGCAGTCCGGCAATCGAGCGCCCTGAGCCTTTGACAAGACCGCCTTCGGCGCGTGCAAAGGCCAGCGCGGGGCGGTGATAGCGTTCGCGCAGGCGTCCGGCAACAATGCCGATGACGCCTTGGTGCCAGTCGGCTTCAAACAGGCTGATGGCGCTGCATTGGCCGGGGTCGAAGTCTTGCAGGCGGGCTTCGGCGGCTTCCTGCATGGTGCGCTCAATGTCGCGCCGGTTGCGGTTGTGCTGGTCAAGGCTGCGGGCGAGGTTGAGCGCGGCGGCGGCATCATCGGTGAGCAGACATTCGATGCCGTGGCGCATGTCGTCCAGACGTCCGGCGGCGTTCAGGCGCGGGCCGGCGGCAAAGCCCAGGTCAAAGGTGCTGGCGCGCTCTGGCGCACGTCCGGCAATGGCAAAGAGCGCGCGCAAGCCCGGCTGCATCCGCCCTGCGCGGATGCGCTTTAAGCCTTGCGCGACGAGAATGCGGTTGTTGTGGTCCAGCGGGACGACGTCGGCCACGGTGCCGAGTGCGACGAGGTCGAGCAGGTCGGCAAGGTTGGGTTCCGTTTGCTGGCGGAAATGTCCGCGACGGCGCAGCTCGGCGCGCAGGGCGAGCATGACGTAAAAAATCACGCCGCAACCGGCCAGCGCCTTGCTGGGAAACGGGCAGCCGGGCTGGTTGGGGTTGACGATGACGTCGGCTTCGGGGAGCGTGTCGGCGGGCAAGTGATGGTCGGTAATCAGCGTGGCGATGCCTCGGCTGCGCGCTTGCGCGATGCCTTCAAAACTGGCGATGCCGTTGTCGACGGTAATCAGCAGCCCGGGCTGGCGGGCGGCGGCCAGTTCGACAATGGCCGGACTGAGGCCGTAGCCGTGGCGCTGGCGGTCGGGCACGATGTAGTCCAGATGTTGTGCGCCCATCGCGCGCAGGGCGCGCAGGGCGATGGCGCAGGCGGTGGCGCCGTCGCAGTCGTAATCGGCAACGATGAGGATGCGCGTTTGCGCGGCGATGGCATCGGCCAGCAGGCGGGCGGCGGCATCGGCACCTAGCAGGGCGTCGGGCGGCAGCAGGGCGCTGAGTCGTTCGTCGAGTTCTTGCGCATGGCGCACGCCGCGCGCGGCATACAGACGCGCCAGCAGCGGGTGCGCGCCGTGGGCGGTGAGGGTTTCGACGGCGCGCGTGTTTGCGCGGCGGGCGGTAATCTGCATGGCGGGCGTTAGTCCGAAGAGACTGGCAGGCGACCCGTCAGGCCGGTGGCGTCTTCCAGCCGACGGGGTTTGCGCCAGAAGCTGAAACGGCGCGCGCGGCGGTCCAAATGAAAGGCGAGGCTGAAACGTTCGCCGGGCGCGAGCAGGCGCAGGGCGCGGATGTGGCCTTGCGCGAGCGCGCGCAGGGCGGGGGCGAGCCAGTCTTGTTCCAGCGCGACGAGCGCCGCTTGCCAGCGCGCCAAATCCAGTTCGATGGCCGGACGGCGCAGGGGCGTGAAAATCACGCAAACGTCGTGCGCCAGCGGCAGCACGTCGCGCAACGCTCGCACGGCTTCGGCGGGAACCTTTGCGGCGCGGCACAGGCCACGGGCAAACGGGTCATCGGCCAGCAGGCGCGGGGCGGGCGGCTGCGCGGCAGGCGGCGTGCCCTGCGCGGCGCCCCAGAACCAGAGACTGTTGACGGCAAGCGCACCGCGCGCGCGGCGCGCCTGATTGACGGGGTGCGCGTGCAGACACATCTGCAATTCGTTGCTCAGGCGGTTCCATTGCGCGGCGTCTTCGCCGTGCGGCAAAAAGCCGGTGATGTTGCGGCCAATCACGGCGTCCAGCGGGGTGAAGTGAATGCGCGGCGCGGCGGGCAGGTGCAGGTACCAGCGTTCAGGGTGCGGCGCTCCCAGCCGCAGGTCGGGCAGGTCGGCGTACTGGGCGAGCAGTTCGTTGAGCGTGGCAATCAGGGCGCGCGCTTCGTCGTCTTGCAATTGCAAATGCGCGGGCGGGGAAAGCAGCAGATGCTCGTGCGCCAGCGCCAGATGCACCGGGTCGGCGCACAGCAGGGCGGCGCCCGTTTCGGGCGGCGGGGCGTCGTCTTCGCCCATGCGCCGCAGCAGCGCATTGGGTGCGTCCGTGCAGGCGAAGAGGCGGGCGAGGGCTTCGTTATCGTCCGCGCCGGACGACACTTCGCGGCGGGCGCGCCCGAGCAGGGTTTCCAGCGCGGGCAGGGCGAGTTCGTGGGTGAGCTGGTAGGCGTGGGCGTTCGGCCAGATCAGGCCGGGCACAAAGACGGTAATCAGCGGGGCGGGCATGGCGGCGCGGGGTCAGTCGAGGGCGAAGGTGTGCATACCGAACTGACCGCGACGGCGGTCGTCAAAATAGCGGCGCAAGGTTTGCTTGGTGCTGTGAAAGACCACTTCGTCCCACGGGATTTCTTCTTCCGCGAAAAGACGCACTTCCAGCGATTCGGGGCCGGCGGCAAAGTGCGTGCCGACCAGCGTGGCGAGGAAAAACAGATGCACCTGGCTGATGCGCGGCAAATCGACGAGGGAAAACAGCGGCCCCAGTTCAATGCGCGCGCCGGCCTCTTCCCAGGTTTCCCGAATGGCGGCATCCGCCGTGGTTTCATGGTTTTCCATGAATCCGGCGGGCGCAGTCCAGAAGCCTTGGCGCGGCGCAATGGCGCGGCGACACAGCAAAACGCGCCCTTCGCTCTCCACGATGGCGCCGGCGACGAGTTTCGGGTTTTCGTAATGAATGCTGCCGCAGGCATCGCAGACGGCGCGCGGCAGGTGATCCCCTTCGGGGATGCGGAAACTGAGCGGCGCGGCACATTCGGAACAATATTTCATGGCAAGGCTTTTCGCGTGCGAAATTTGGGGGCGCTGCGGGCAAGGATAGCGCGTTTGCCCGCGCGTGCGGGCGGGCGCTTACAGCAGGCGGCTGGGGGTGATTTTCTTGGCCAGCGCGCTGCCTTTGGTGGCGCGGCGCTGGCGCATGAGCTGGCGCTGTTCCGGCGAGAATTGCACGCTGGAAACCTTGCCGCGCAGCGTGCCTTCGACGAGCAGCGGCGCATCATCGGCGGGGACGGCGACGGCGTTGAGCGTCTCGCCCGCTTCCAGCTTCATCAGGATGACGCCGCGCCCGCCGTTTTGCACCTTGATTTCGTCGGCACCAAACACCAGCAGGCGGCCATTGGCCGAGGCGGCGGCAATCAGGCTGCCGCGCACCGGTGCGGGCGCCAGCGGGCGTTCGCCTTTTTCCAGCGTCAGGAAGGCTTTGCCGCCGCGCTGACGGCTGGTGGCCGCCGAGAGTGGCGCAAGCAGCCCGTAGCCGCCGCTGTGGGCGAACAGCCAGTGTGCTTCCGGTGCACCGGAGAGCGCGCAGGCGAATTTGCCGCCTTCCTGAAAATCGACAAAGGTGGCAATCGGCGCGCCATCGCCGCGCCCGCCGGGCAGGTCGGGGATTTTGACGGTGTAGGCGCGCCCGTGCTGGTCGAGAATGATGAGCGGATGCACGGTGCGCGTCTCAATAAAGGTGTGGGCGTGGTCGCCCGCCTTGTAATTGAGCGTGGACGGGTCGATGCCGTGCCCTTGTCGGGTGCGCACCCAGCCGTGCTGCGAGATGATGACCGTCACCGGCTCGTCGGGCACACTGATTTCCTGCGCCGCCACGGGCGCTGCGGCGTCAATGAGGGTGCGGCGCGCGTCGCCGTATTTTTCTGCGTCGGCGCGGATTTCGGACAAAATCAGGCGCGTCATGCGGTTGCGGTCATCGAGAATGCCGCGCAGTTCGTCGCGCTGTTCTTTGAGCGCGGCCAGTTCCTGCTCAATGCGGATGCCTTCCAGACGGGCAAGCTGGCGCAGGCGGATTTCCAGGATGTCGTCGGCTTGCTCCGGCGTCAGCCCGAAGGCAGTAATCAGCGCCGGACGCGGCTCGTCCGATTCGCGGATGACGCGGATGACTTCTTCAATGTGCAGGAAGGCAATCATCCGGCCTTCCAGAATATGGATGCGGCGCTCCACGCGCTCTAAGCGGCAGCGGCTGCGGCGCTCCACGGTGTAATAGCGGAAATCAATCCATTCGCCCAGAATTTGCAGCAGGTTTTTCTGCTGCGGGCGGCCATCCAGCCCCATCATCGTGAGGTTCAGCGAACAGGTGGTTTCCAGACTGGTGTGCGCCAGCAGCGCGGCCATGAATTCTTCGCGCGACTGGCGGCTGGAACGTGGTTCCAGCACGATGCGCACGGGCGCGGCGTCGGAAGATTCGTCGCGCACCACGTCCAGTTGGCCGAGCATCAACTGGCGCAGGTTTTTCTGTTCGTTGCTCAGTTCCTTTTTGCCCGCGCGCGGCTGCGGGTTGGTGAGCGATTCGATTTCGGCCAGCACGCCGCTGGCGGAAACGCCGTGCGGCAGTTCATCGATAATCACGCGCCATTGGCCGCGCGCCAGTTCCTCAAAATGCCAGCGGGCGCGCAGATGCAGCGTGCCGCGCCCCGTGGCGTA
>JAFSWK010000003.1 GCA_017444505.1 Rhodocyclaceae bacterium
TACGATGCAGCGAAGAAGGCGGGCAAGACGAAGCTGAACTATCGCCAGTGGGTGCAGGTGCGAATGCCTGCGTTCAAGGCGTGGTTTGGGGATTGGCAGGCCAAGCGCGCACGCGATGCGCTGATGGATATGGATGCGGTGCGCGTGAATGTGCCGCAGGATTGGGCGCTGTTGCCTGCCAGAGATTGGCGCGAGGCCGTCAAGGTGGAGTATGGCCGCGCGGCCAAGCAAGGCAATGTGACGATGCGCGACGGGCGCGAGGTGCGTTTGTCCCCCGTCGGTTTCAAAGAGACGAAGCAGCACAGCGGCATTAGCCGCGATGCGCTGAATTTGTTGGCGAACATCCGCGAGGTGCTGGAACAGGCGCATCACGTTGCCAGCTTGCCGCATGAGAAGGCGGCGGTGACGGATTCCGTGCGCGCGTGGCATTACTACGCGGCGAAGGTGCAGATGGATGGGCGGGAGATGTTCGCGCGCCTGGTGCTGCGCGAGGATGTGAACGGGACGATTTACTACGACAACGATTTGTCGAGCATCGAGGCGCTGGAAAAAGAAACCGGCAGCGCACCCGGTGACGCTACTCCGGCCAATCCAGAGGCGGCGGGCACTGCTGCCGATGGGAACAGTACCGGCGGGCGCGGCAATCACGCTGACCAGACCAAATCCGGCACGCCGTCCGCCCCCGCCGATGGGCACAGTCTAGCCGAACTGCTGTCCGGCGGCAAGACGGGCGAGGTGTCCGCCGTGACCGACCCCGAGACGGGCGAGCCGCTGGTGCTGTACCACGGCACGAATCACGCGGGCTTTACGGTGTTTGGCAGGGATGATGATTTTCTTGCGAACGGCAAGGCCAAAGGCGCGCACTGGTTCACGCCTTCGCGCCGGATGGCTGCCGCCTATACGACCAAGCCAGACCTGGACGCGGTAGAAGATGCGCGCCTGAACGATGCGGAACATTCTGGCGTCTATCCCGTGTTTCTGAATATCCGCGATGTGGTGCAGGATGATTTTGAAGGCGCGCGCTGGACGGGACACCATCGCGGCGAGCGGGCAATGATTGTGCTGGAAGACGGCACGCGCATCACGCCGGAAGGCCGCAGCTTCTTCGATTCGGCAGAGGAAGCAGAGAAGTACGCGCGCGCGCACAATTTCAGCGGCTACGAAATCAAGAATGCCCGCCTTGGGCGTTCCACTGATACCGTCGCCGAGGATGCGCTGAAAGCAGGCAAGGACGGCGCAATCATCCGCAACGTGCGCGATGGTCTGCACACGCCCGATACCGTCTTTGTCGCCTTCGATTCCGCGCAGGTGAAATCCGCCACGGACAACCTCGGCCTGTTCGGGCAGCGCAATCCGGATATTCGGTTTGCCCGCGAGGAAGCGGCGGGTGCGCCTTCGCGTGGGAGCTTTGCGCTGACGGCGGGCGGGGTGCGCCGTGTGGTGCGGCAGGCGTTGCAGGGGGTGAGAAATGCGCCGCGCGTGGAGGTGGTGGAGACGGTGGCGGAGCTTCCGTTCAGTGCGCCCAGTGATGCGCAGGGCGCTTTCCACAATGGGCGCGTGTGGCTGGTGGCGGAGAATTTGAAGTCTGTGCAGGAAGCGCGCGAGGTGCTGGCGCATGAGATGATTGGTCACTACGGGCTGCGCGGGTTCTTCGGGCGTGGGCTGGATATGGTGTTGAACCGCATCCACAGAAACAGCGTGCGCGTGCAGCGCATGAGCTACGAGTGGCGGCGCGACAATGCCGACCTGATCCGTACTCTGGAAGCGCGCGGGGTGTCGCGCGAGGCTATCCGCGCCCGTTCGATTGAGGAAGCCTTGGCGCAGATGGCGCAGGCGGGCGAGAAGCTGAACGGCTGGAAGATGCTGGCGGGCTTCGTGCAAAACCTGCTGCGCAAGATGGGGGCGCATCGCTGGGCAAACATGCTGGAAGCGCGCACGGACGCGGAGGCGCTGACGGCGCTGAAACAGGCGGAAATGTTCGTGCGCGACGGGCTGACGGCGAACGATACGATTCCGAACGGGGCGCTGGCGGCGTTTGAGCGGGCGCGCGCCGTGAAGTGGGCGGATATGAGCGCCGAGGATGTGGCGGCTATCCCGTTGCAGCCGGTGCGCTTGCGGCTGGAAGGCTGGAAGGGCACGAGCGCGGAACTGTCAAAACTGGCGCGCGAGGTGTATGCCAGCGAGTTGCAGGGCACGGGCGTTGATAACGCCAGCATGGGCGACGACGTGAAGTTTTCTGCCGAAGGCAAGGGCGAGGCTTTCGGTGCGCGCGACAAGTTGAAGAATCCGGTGCGCGCCGAGGTGGTGCGCGTGCTGCGTGACCTTGTGCACGATGCGGTGAAAGTGTCGCAGGAACCGCCGAAGAAAGGGCGCGAGAAAGATTCACGCGCGTTTCACACGCTGCTTGCGCCGCTGCAAGTAAATGGGGAGATGTTCGCTGCGCGCATCACGGTGCGCGAGGCGCGGCTTGTGCCGAAAGGAGAGACGCCGCATCGCTTTTATGACATTGCCTTGGTGCAGATGCGGCAAGCCCCCTTCGTACATGGATTTGACGACCAAGGCAGTGCGTCTCGTCCCGCTTCGATTCGAGGGCGTGAAGTCACTGTATCCGACCTTGCCCGCGCGGTCAATACGCAGGTGACGGGCGGCGCGGGCGCAGACGCAGGCGCGGCCTTTTCCTTCGCGGGCGAGCGGGGGGCATCTGATGCGAAGGCGCATGTGCGCGAAGAAGTGCAGCAGTGGCTTCAAAGTGCAGAGGGGGCGGTGATTGATGGGCTGGTGGCGAAGAAATCAAGCAATGTGATGTTGCCGGGCGCATCCAGCACGCAGTACAGGCAGTTGCACAGGTTGCGCGTTGCCGCGCCGCAAGGCGCGCCCTTTGAAGTGGCGCAGGATGATGACGGTAGCTTGTTTGTTTGCCTGAATACCATCCTTGCGAGACCTGATTTTGTTTGGTATCCAGCCGAGAGCGCGCAGGCACAGGCTGAGGCTGCACTTGCGAAGTGGATTGATGAAGCGCCAGAGCGCGCGGAACGCGCAAGACGCCATGAAGACTATCTGCGCCGTCTTGCTGAGAGGGAACGCGAACAGCAGCGCGCTTGGGAAAAAGGGCGCGAGGAAAGGGAGCGGCAAGCGGCAGCAAAGAAAGCCGCCGAGGAAGCGAACCGCGCAGCCGGGCGTTTGGATGATGGTACGCAAGGTTACATCCACGGCAATGACCGCAGGCCGTACACGCCGCCGACTGAAACACTGACCGAGGCGCAGGTGCGCACGGTCTTGGAAGGCGCAAACAAGGTGCGCGAGATGCAACACGCGCGCTCTTACGACAAAAAACCGCTTGCGCGAATCCGCAGTTTCTCGGTGTTCAAGAAATCGAAGAACATCCCGGAGATTGCGGGCGGCTTTGTGGCGCTGGCTGAATCTTTGGGCTGGAAAGCAAGCCGTTCCGTTGAGGATATTGGTTCGTATACCAGTTCAAATAGCGGGAAGTATCTGAGCATTTCCCGCCCGAACCCGGATTTTGATGCGGACAACATTTTTTCGGATGAAAAAATCACCATCGACGTGCGTATTTCTGACCATGCGCGCACTACGGAGATGGAAGATTTTTACGAGGAAAACGCCATCAACCTTGTGCCGTCCAACGTCTTCACACAAAGCGGCTTTGCCTATGACACCTTTGAAAGTGCGCTGTGGAAGCTGAAAAACGCGCGCGTGAATGAAAGAGGCAGCCTTTTCTTTGGCGACGAAGAGGCGGTGTATTTTTCCCGCGCCGGACGCGAGGGCGAACCTGCCGGAAATTCCGACAGGTTGCGCGAGGAGGCGCAGCGCAGGTTTGAGGAGCGTGTGGAGGCGCTGCGCAAAGACAGCACGCCACAGAAGGCGTGGCAGCGGTTCCGTGATGTGGGCGCTACGAAACTGAGCTTTGAGCAGTGGCGGGCAGTGCGCACGCAGGCTTTCCGCGACCGCTTCGGAGACTGGGAAGTCGGCACGGCCAAGGGCGCGCGCATGGCGCACACGTTCGACGATGCGCGCGAGCAGGCGAAAGCCTTCAAGGGCAAGCCGCTTGCAAACATGATGACCGGCATGGAAGCGGTGGTTTCCCGCAACAGACTGGACAAGATGCTGAACAAGAAGGCGGTGAGCAAGTCTGTGTCGCCGCAGATGCAGGCTTACGCGGTGGCGAACCTTGACCAGTTGTTTGCGCGCGCCGTGCTTGGGTGGAGCAAGCCCGACCGCGATAACAGCCGCAACATCATTGCGGTGCACCGTTTCTTTGCGCCCTTGCTTGCGCCAGACGGCAAAACGGTGATGCTGACGAAGCTGACGGTGCATGAGGATAGAAACGAGAACCAGCAGAACCCGCTCTATACCGTGGAGGCAGTGGAGTTCAATGAAAAATCCCCTGCGGCTCAATGGGTGGCCGCCTCCATGAAGGAGGAAGGGCACATCCGCTCCGCAGGGGACGTGCTTAGTCTGGCACAGCGGGTTGAAAATTTCAATGCTTCCGGTATGCGCGCGGTGCTTGACCCGCAGACGAAAGAACCTGTTGCGGGCGTGGTGAGGCGGTTCCTGAAAGCGCAGAAAGACGGCAGTCAGGACGATGCGCCCTTGTTCGCGCGCGGCCACTCCGGCCAGAGCGGTACGCTGGCGGTGGATGCTGCGCAGGTGCGACGCGCGCCGCCGAAAGAGACGCGGGCGCAGTGGTTGCAGCGAAAGTTTCAGGACAAGCTGAATCGCTTTGCCGTCATTCGCAAGTGGCTGGAATCGCAGGGCGTGAAACTGACCGAGCAGGCCAACGTCTACGGGGCGGAAGAGCGAATGCACGGGCGATTCGCCAACAAGGTTGAGGATTTCCAAAACAAACGGGTGCGCCCTCTGGTGGAGAAAATCACCCGCGCCGGGTTTAGCATGGATGATGTTGCGCAGTTTTTGCACGCGCAGCACGCTGAGGAGCGTAATGCGCAGGTCGCAAAAATCAATCCGCGAATGCCTGACGGCGGTAGCGGGATGACGAATGCAGATGCACGGGCAATTCTGGCCGCTGCTAAGCCTGAGTTGCGGCAGCTTGCCAACGAGTTCCGGGCAATTACGGATGACACGCTGAAAATCTTGGTCAATGCGGGGATTGTGGATGCGAATACGGCGGATGCGTATCGTCGCGCCTACCAGCATTACGTCCCGCTGAAAGGAGGCCCCGATTCGGATGCGGCCAATACCGGCACGGGCAAGGGGTTGAATGTGCGCCACAAAAACCGCCGGGCACTGGGGCACAACGTGCGCGAAGGGGGCGAGTGGATTATCCAGAACATCATCGCTGACCATCAGCGCGCGTTAATGCTGGCCGAGAAAAACCGCGTGGCGCAACACTTGGTGATGATGGGCTTGCAGGCGGCTCGCCCCGATCTGATTACCATCAATGAGCCGCAGAAGCGGCAGGTGTTGCAGCAGCAGACGAGCTACGAGGTTTGGCACAACGGCACAAAACAGGCCGAGTTTTTCACGCAGCGCGATGCGCAGGCGTTCCGCAACTGGTTCGCTGCACACAACCATGTGAGCACGGGCAGCATTACGGTGCGTAAAACGTCTGACCCGCGCGTGGCGCTGGTTGCCAGCCCGCAATTGGCAGACAATGAGGTGATTGCTTACGTGCGAGGGCATGAGGTGCGCGTGCAGATTCATGATGAGGTGCTGGCGCAGGCGTACAAGAACATGGGCAGCGAGGCGATGGGGGCGATTTTGCGCGCTGGCGCAGCACTCAATGCGTATTTTTCGCGCGTCTATACCGGGTACAACCCGGAATTTATCGTCACCAACATTGTGCGCGATTTTTCCAGCGGCTTGCTCAATATTACCGGTGAACACGGCTTGAGAATCGCAGGCCGTGCGTTGAAAAATTATGCGTCCAGCTTCCGGGAGTTGTTCCGGTACGCGCGCACAAATGAACCGTCAAAATGGATTGAGATGTACCGCGCAGACGGCGGAAACACAGGGGCGGCGTATTTGTCTGACCTGGAACGCATCCAGTCGGAATTGCAGAGCACGCACGCTCAGTATGCTGGTGTGGCGGCGAATGTGAAGCGCGGCGATTATGCCAACGCATTGCGGGCGGCACGCGCGCGGCTGTTTGATGCGACGCTGGCGTGGATTGAACGCCTGAATCAGGCAGGCGAAAACGCAATGCGACTGGCCGTCTACAAGGCGATGGTGGAGGATGGGCAATCGCGCGAACTGGCGGCCAGTGCGGCAAAAAATGCGACAGTGAATTTCAACCGAAAGGGCGAACTGGGCAAACAGTTGAATGCGCTCTATCTGTTCTACAACGCAGGGGTACAGGGCACGGCGGCGATTGCACACGCGGCCATTGCCGGAAAACATCGCAAACAACTGTGGGCGATGCTGGCCGGGGTGACAATGCTTGGTTATCTGGCAGCTCTGGCCGCAGGTGATGATGACGATTACGAGACGCTGCCGGAATGGGAACGGCAGCGCAACATCTTGCTGCCAATGGGGGACGGTTTTGCAAAAATCCCGCTACCGTATGGGTATGGATTTTTCTGGAATCTTGGCCGTGGCGCAGCAGAGGCGGAACGCACAAGCCAGACGGACAAGCTGCCGTGGCATTTGGCGGCGAGCTTTGTTGAGGAGTTTACGCCGTTCGGTAGTGCCGTAGCGGGCGACAAACCGGACGCGAAGCAGGTCGCGCTATACCTTGTGCCTACGGTGTATCAGATTTCGGGCGCAGTGCTGTTCAACCGCAGCGGCACGGGGCGGGAAATTCGTCCGGAAAACCCGTACAACGAATTCGAGCACGACCGCGACCAGATGCACCGGGCAACGAAGGGCACGTTGGCGGATGATATGGCAGGGGCGCTGGAGGCTGCCGGTCTGGATGTGTCTCCAGAGACACTAAAATACCTGTGGCGCACAGCAACCGGCGGCAGCGGTGCGTTTGTGCAGTCTGCGGCGGATGCTTTGACACTGGCTGCGGCTGGCGGTGATATTGATGTGCGCGAGATGCCGTTTGTGCGCAAATTCGTCTCCATCCCGGACGTGCGCGGCGCGCGCTCGCGCTACTACGAAGCGCGCAGGGACGCTGAGGCGGCGCTGGCCGAGTTCAACCGTGCCAAGAAACACAATGATGTGGAAGGTGCGCGCGCAATTGTTGCCAAACAGCGCCATTTGCTGCTTGCAGCCAAGGTAGCCAAGCGGCAGGACAAATTCATCCGCGACGCCCGCGACCGCTACGATGCGGTGCGTCTGTCCGA
>JAFSWK010000080.1 GCA_017444505.1 Rhodocyclaceae bacterium
CAGGCTCGGCGCGTCTGCCCAGAATCAGGCCGCGGGCGTCGAGCAGACTGGACTTGCCCGCGCCCGTCTCGCCGGTGAGCACGCCAAAACCGGCGGAAAATTCCAGTTCCAGACAATCGACGATGACGAAATCGCGGATATTGAGCAAACGCAGCATGGCGGGGACAGCGGGAAAGCGGGGGGAACAGCTTACGGACGCGCGGGCGCGCTCCAATGCAGTTTTTCGCGCAGCATGGCGAAATAGCGCCCGCCGCCGGGCGGGTGCACCAGACGCAGCACATGCGGCGAACGGCGCACAAATACGGTATCACCGGCGCGCAGTTCAAAGTGCGTCTGGCCATCAAAGTGCGCGCGCGCTTCATGCGTGGCGTGCAGGGTGAGGCGGATTTCGCACGAATCGGGCAGCGTGACGGGGCGCGCGCTGAGTGCTTCCGGACACAGCGGCACCAGCGCGATGGCGGGCACCGCCGGATGCAGAATCGGCCCGTTGGCCGCCAGCGCGTAGGCAGTGGAGCCAGTGGGCGTGGCGACAATCATGCCGTCAGAGCGTTGCGTGTAGACGAAATCCTCATCAATGGAGACATCAAACTCAATCATCCGCCCAGTCTCGCCCTTGCCCAGCACGATGTCGTTGAGCACGGTGCTGACAAACACCTTTTCGCCGCCGCGCCAGATTTCGCCCAGCAGCATCGTGCGGCGCTCTTCCATGAAATGACCGTCCAGAATTTCGGTCAGCCGTTCGGCGGCCTGCGTGCAGGCAATATCGGTGAGAAAACCGACCCGCCCCTGATTGACGCCTACCAGCGGCACATCGTATTCCACCAGTCGGCGGGCGCAGCCCAACAAGGTGCCATCGCCGCCGATGACCAGCGCCAAGTCCGCGCGCTGGCCGATTTCGTCGTAAGTGGCGGAAGTCCATTCTTCCACACGCCCCAGCGCGCTGGCCGTGCCCTGTTCAATGAGCACTTCATGGCCGCGCGCGCGCAAGGCGGCGGCGGTGTTGCGCACGGAATCGGCCACTTCCGTGCTCTGATATTTGCCAATCAGGGCAACACAGGCAAAACGCACGACCCACCTCCTCAGTCTTGCGCACCGGCGGCGGCGCGAATCACGTCCTGCATGTCGTACAAACCGCTGGCGCGTCCCTGCAAAAACCGCGCCGCAGCCAGCGCGCCGCTGGCGTAAGACATGCGGCTGGTAGAACGGTGCGAAATTTCGATGCGCTCGCCGGTGCCCGCGAAAATCACCGTGTGTTCGCCCACCTCGTCGCCGCCGCGCAGCGTGGCAAAGCCAATCGTGCCTTCGCGCCGCGCGCCAGTCACCCCTTCGCGGCTCAGTACGGCACTGGCGGCAAAATCCTTGCCTTGCGCAGCCGCAATCAGCTCGCCCATGCGCAGCGCCGTACCCGAAGGCGCGTCGACCTTGTGGCGATGGTGCATTTCCAGCACTTCCACGTCATAACCTTCGTTGAGCATTTTGGCCGCCTGTTCCAGCAAGCGAAAGACGGCATTGACGCCCAGCGACATGTTCGGCGCAAAGACCACCGGCACGCTTTTCGCCGCTTGCGCAATCGCCGCGCGCCCCGCCTCGTCAAAGCCCGTGGTGCCAATCACCACGCCCTTGCCCAGTTCGCAGGCCAGCGCCAGATGCGCCAGCGTCGCTTCCGGACGGGTGAAGTCAATCAGACAATCCGCCGCAGCAATGGCCGCGCGCGCCTCCTTGCCCACTGTCACGCCCGCCACCACGGGCGCACCGGCGCAGGCTTGTTCACGGTCAAAGGCCGCCGCCACGCGGATGTCTTGCGCATCGCGGGCGGCTTCCAGCCGCATCCGAACAATGCGTCCGGTCGCCCCGGCAATCGCAACGCTCAACATTTCATTTTGCTCCGTGTTCATTTCTTCGCCGGTTCCGGCACGTCGATGACGCGGTTTTTCGCCCGCAGCGCCTGTTCTTCTTCGGAAAGCGGCTGTGCGGCGCCCTCGCCGCGTTCGACGCGGGCGACCACGTCCTGTTCAAAAAACACCGTCACCTTGCGCATTTCGGGTTTGCGCTCGCGTCCGGAGATAAATTCATAGACGTAATCCCAGCGGTCGGGGCGGAAGGTATCGACCACCAGCGGCGTGCCCAGCAGGTAGCGCACCTGGTCGCGCGTCATCCCCGATTTGACCTCGCTCACCGCCGCATCATCAATGTAATTGCCTTGCCGCAGGTCGGCGCGATACGGGCGCACAATCGAACACCCCGCCACGGTTAGCGCCAGCGCAACCATCCACATTTTCCGCATTGCCTGTATTCCTCCGCAAAAGCCGTTTTGCCGCCCTGCGCCCACGCGCGCGACGGGCGCAATGAAAAGGTTTTTCAATATATCATACGGGTCTTGACCTTCATCGGAGCCGCTCGTGTCTGAGAACAGCAGGAATCTGAAAAACGCTGGGCTGAAAGCCACCTATCCCCGTCTGAAAATTCTGGATCTCTTCCAGCACACGCAAGAGCGGCACCTCACCGCCGAAGACGTCTACCGTCACCTGCTGGCCGAGGGCATGGACATCGGGCTTGCCACCGTCTATCGCGTGCTCACCCAGTTTGAGCAAGCCGGCATTCTGGAACGGCATTATTTTGAAGGCGGCAAGGCCATTTTTGAACTCAATCAGGGGCAGCATCACGACCACTTCGTCTGTCTGGTCTGCGGCAAGGTAGAAGAATTCTGCGACCCCGAAATCGAGCACCGTCAGGAAACCGTCGCCCGCGAACGCGGCTTTTCCATCCGCTCGCACGCGCTCTATCTCTACGGCATCTGTGCCAGCAAGGAATGCCGCCGCGCTGCCGACGAAGAAAAAACCGCCGCCCCGCTGCGCGCGGCCAAAGCACAGCCCGGCGCATGAGTGCGTTCTCGTTTCTCTGGTACGACCTGGAAACCTTCGGCACCGACACGCGGCTGGACCGCATCGCGCAGTTTGCCGCCATCCGCACCGATGCCACGCTGAACGAAACCGGCGAAGTCCACAACCTCTTCTGTCGCCCCACAAACGACTACCTGCCCGACCCCGCCGCCTGTCTGGTCACCGGCATCACGCCGCAACACGCCCACACGCACGGCCTTGCCGAACCCGCTTTTGCCCGCGCTGTGTATGCCGCCCTGTCGCAGCCCGGCACCATCGGCACGGGCTACAACACGCTGCGTTTTGACGACGAATTCGTCCGCCACCTGTTCTGGCGCAACTTCATCGACCCCTACGCCCGCGAATGGCAAAACGGCTGTGGCCGCTGGGACATTCTCGACCTCGTGCGCTGCGCCCACGCGCTGCGTCCCGAAGGCATCGTCTGGCCACAAAACGAAGACGGCACGCCCAGCCTGCGGCTGGAACACCTCAGCGCCGCCAACGGGCTGGAACACGACGCAGCGCACGATGCTCTCTCCGACGTGCGCGCCACCATCGCCCTTGCCCGCCTGGTGCGCCAAGCGCAGCCGCGCCTGTTCGACTACTGCCTGAAACTGCGCAGCAAACAGCATGTTCGCGCCCTGCTCACGCCGCTGGTCGGCGCACAGCCTTTCCTGCACATCAGCGGCATGTACGGCTACGCCTGCGGCAACTGCGCCATCGTCTGGCCGCTGGCCTGGCACCCGTCCAACCAGAACGAACTCATCGTCTGGGACTTGCGCCAAGACCCGTCCATTCTCGCGGAACTCGATTGCGACGCCATTGCCGCGCGTCTGTTCATCAAAAGCGAATACCTGCCGCCGGGACAAACGCGCCTGCCCATCAAAACCATTCACCTCAACCGCAGCCCCGTCGTCGTGCCGCAGTTGAACACGCTCGCCCCCGCACAGGCCGAACGCTGGCAAATTGACCTGAACGCCTGCCGCCAGCACGCCGCGCACGCCCGCGCCCTGCCCGATTTGCGCGAACACTGGCGCACGCTGTACGCGCCGCCCGGAAACGTCGCCGCCTGTTCGCCGGAAGCGGCGCGCTATCAAGGCTTTGTCGACGACGAAGACCGCGCGCAAATGCCCGCACTGCATGGCGACGATGAAACCGCGCTGGCGCACGCCGCGCGGCAAATCCAGTTCCGCGACCCGCGCCTGCAAGCCCTGCTCTTCCTCTGGCGCGCCCGCCACCTGCCCGCCTCGCTGGATGCGGACGAACAGCACCGCTGGCAACAAATGCGCCATGAGCGCCTCGTGCTCGGTCAGGACGCCGCCCGCTCGCTGGATGAATACCTCGCCGCGCTCGACACCTTGCCGGAGAGCGCCAGCGCCGCGCAGCAAACCGTGCTCGAAGCCCTCTTCGACTGGGCGGAGCGCATCGCCCCCGAAGACGACGTTCTGTAATCCTTCTTCTCTTTTTTTCCTGCAAACCATGAATACCGTCGCCACCAAACCGCTTCTTCTGCTCGCCGCGCTCGTCCTGCTCGGCACCTCGGCTTGCAGCACGCTGCGCCCGCCGCCCGCCGCCGAAGCCCGCCCCGGGCGCTACGACCACATGATGAACGCCACCATCTGGTACCAGCGCGCCCCCGAAGCGCGCGCCCTCTACCATCAGGCCTTCAACATCGCCCGGGCGCAACTGCCCGCGCTGATTGCCCAGGGCGACAATCGCCCCAAAGCCGTCATCGTCGATATTGACGAGACCATGCTCAGCAATGCCCCGTTTGAAGCGCAGGAAATCCTCGAAGGGCGCGACTATTCCGACGCCTTCTGGCGCGACTGGACGCAACAGGCGCGCGCCCAGGCCACGCCCGGCGCCGTCGAATTCAGCCGCTTTTGCGAAGCGCAGGGTGTGCAAGTCTTCTACATCACCAACCGCGCCCAGGAAGAGCACGCCAACACGCTGCGCAACCTGCAAGCGCAAGGCTTCGCCTTCGCCCGCGCCGAAAACCTCTTGCTGCGCGAAGAAACCAGCAGCAAAAAAGACCGCCGCGACAAGGTCGCCGAACGTTTCGAGGTGCTCCTGCTGCTGGGCGACAACCTGAACGACTTTGCCGATGTTTTTGAAGCGCGCGGCGACGACTGGGGCGCGGAACTGGTCGAACGCTATCGCCACGAATTTGGCAAACGCTTCATCATCCTGCCCAATCCCATGTACGGCGAATGGGAATACAGCCTGTACGGCAGCCACAACCGTTCCGACGCCGAAAAATCCGCCGCCCGCCGCAACGCCCTGCAAGGCTTCCGCCCCGTATCCGAAGCCGCGCCCGCGCCCTGAGATGGCGCACTGCCAGCCAGCAAAAACGGACGGCGTCGCAACCCCGTCCGTTTTTTTCTGCCCGCCGCCCGCCTGCGCTCAATGCCGGAAGAGCGAGCCAAACGACACCACCACCAGCAACACGCCAATCAACCCATACACCACCCGCGCGCCATTGCGCCCGAAAAGGCGCACAAAAAGCTGCGCGCGCATGTTTTCAAAAAAGAAATCCCAGTCATACGCCGCCGCGCACAAACAAAACACCCCCGCGCACAACATCAAAAAACCCATGCGCAATCGCTCAGCGCCGTTCCACCCAGAGGATGCCCCGCCAGGCGGCGAACAGGAAAATTGCCGAGGGCGCCAGCGCGCTCAATGCCGGCGGCCAGCCCGCAATCAGTCCCATGTTTTGCGATAGCCCGTTGAGCAGGTAAAACGCCACGCCCAACAGCACGCCCGCAAAAATCTTCACGCTCACCGGGCTGGAACGCTGGTGGCTCAATGCAAACGGCACGGCCAGCAAGACCATCACCAGCACCGAGAGCGGATAGGTGAGCTTTTTCCAGAACGCGATGCGAAAGCGGTCGGCGTTTTGCCCGTTGTCCACCAAAAAGCGGATATAGGCCATCAGCGGCGGCAGCGACATGCGCTCAGGCACCAGCGTCAGCACGTCGAGCAATTTCGGCGTCAGCCCCGCCTGCCAGCGAAATTCCATTTCATAGAGCCGCTGCACCGCCGAGCCATCCGGGGCAATCTGCATCTCGCGCACGCGCTGCAAGCGCCAGTCGCCCGCCTGCTCATCGTACTCGCCCGTCTCGGCGCGGCGGATGCTGCGCAAACGGTTTTCGTCGTCAAACTCGTACAGCCGCACTTCTTTCAGCCGACCATCCGTCTGCACCGCGCCCACGTTCACAAAGCGCGCCCCATCACGCACCCACAGACCAGAGCGCAAACGGCTGCCGAAATCATGCCCGGAGGCTGACAGCTTCCAGCGCTCGGCGACTTTTTCCGCCGGCGGTGCCAGTGCTTCGCCCACCGCAAACGTCGCCACCACCAGCACCGCGCCGCCCAGCGTCACCGCGCCCAGCAGCCGGCGCGTCGACATGCCCGAGGCGCGCATGACGGTAATTTCGCTGTGCCGCGCCAGCGTGCTCAAGGCATAGAGCGCGCCCACCAGCGCGCCAATCGGAAACAGCTCATACGCCCGCCCCGGCACCAGCATCAGCACATAGAGCGCCGCCGCGCCAATGTTGTAGTTGCCTTCCAGGTCGCCCAGTTCGTTGATGAAATCGAAAAACAGAAACAAGGCCAGCAGCGCCAGCATCACCACCAGGCTGGAAAGCACAATGTCGCGCACAAGATAGCGGGTCAGTACCGTCATCATGCCCCCTGTGCCTTGCGCATCCACAGCCAGAACGGCGTCAGCACCTGCCGCCGGTAGAGCATCAGCGCCGCCGCCGCAAACGCCACCGCGTGCGGCAATGTCACCGCCAGCCAGAAACTGATTTTGTCGCGTCCTACCCAGTTTTGCATGATGCCCATCACGTTGCTATACACCAGATAGACCAGAATCGCCAGGACGAAATTGCTGCCGCGCCCGCTGCGCGGATTCACCCAGGCCAGCGGAATGGCCAGCAGCGCCAGCAGCAAACAGCTCAGGGGCGCACCGATGCGGCTGGCAAGCTCGCCCAGGTTCCAGCTATCCGGCTTGGCCAGCAGTTGCGCCGTCGGGATGGTTTTCAGTTTGGACGACGCCTTGACCGGACGCGCACGCGCCAGCCAGACGGTGAAGCGGTCAAACTCCGTCACCCGCAGTTGCGCGCTGCCCGGCTTGCCTTCGTAGCGCCGCCCCCGTTCCAGCTCGGCATGACGGTTGCCGTTCTCATCACGCCAGGCGCGCCCCGATTCGGCCACCACAATATCGGTCTCGCCCTCTTTCGTACTCGCCAGAAACACCCGCCCAAGCTGGCCGCTCTCCACCGCGCCCTGTTCGACGAAAAACACCTGCTGTGCCGAGCGCGATTCGCGGAACACGCCCGGCGCCAGTTGTGTGGCATCTTCCTGCGCCTGCAACGCCGCCAGTTTCAGCGCGCTGCGATAGTTCGCCCACGGCGACAGCCACAACGCCGCCACCGCGCACACCACCACAAACGGCAGCGCAAAGCGCAGCAGAGGCCAGACAAAAGCCGACAGCGGCACGCCCGCCGACGCCCAGACCACCATTTCCGAATCGCGGTAAGCGCGCGACAGCGCCATCAACACCGACAAAAACACCGCCAGCGTCACCACCACCGGCACCTGCGCCAGCGCCCCGTAGCCCAGCAGCGAAAACACCGCCTTGGGCGGCATCCGCCCACCGGCGGCCTGCCCCAACAGGCGCACCAGCACCACCGTCATCAAAATCGCCAGCAGCGCCACAAACACGGCCAGCGCCGTCTGCGTCAATTCCTGCCGCAAGCCACGGCGGAATACGTGCAGATGGCAGCTTTGCACCGCACTGGCACGCACACGGGAAACAACACTTGCTGCAAACGCCATTCGCACTGCCCGCCAAACCCGCTTTTCGCCCTCTGCGAAAAGCACGGATACAAACAAAAATGGCCGGCCTGTGACCCGCCTTCCAAACCGTGCGCTTTTGACGAAGCCCGCACGGCAAGCCATAATCCGGGGTTGTCCATGCCTTTCCCAACCCAAGGATAAAGCTGATGCAATTTACCATAAAGGCCGCAGCGCCGGAAAAGCTCGGCGCCGACACCTTCGTGTTTGCCGCCTTCCCGGACCAGAACAAACCCGCCCTGCAAAAAAACCAGCCCGCCGCCACCTGCGCCATGGATGCGCACCTGGGCGGCAAGCTCTCCGCCCTCATCAAGCGCGGCGCGCTGAAAATGGCCGCTGGCAGCCTGTGTGAACTGCACGGTTTTGACGAACACAACACCTGCACCCGCATCGTGCTGGTCAGCCTCGGCAAACACGCCGAATTTGGCGAACGCGCCCTGCGCGATGCCCTGCGCGCCAGCGCCAAGGCGCTGGCCGACAGCGTCGGCAAAACCGCCCTCTACGCGCTCACCGCGCTGGAACTCGACCGCCTGCCCGGTCGCGACGCCGCCTGGCTGATGCAGCAGGCCGCCTGCGCGCTGGCCAATGCCGCCTACCGCTATGACAACGGCAAGCCCAAGGCCGACAAACCCGACGAACCAGCGAAAGGCATTGCGCGCATCACCCTGCTGGCCACGCGCGCCGCGCCCGCGCTGCCGCGCGCCGTCGAACAGGGGCAAGCCATCGCCGAAGGCATGGCGCTCGCCCGTCAGTTGGGCGACATGCCCGCCAACCGCTGCACGCCCACCTATCTTGCCGAACAAGCGCAGGCGCTGGGCAAGGAATTCGGCTTCAAGGTGCAGGTGCTCAAACGCAAGGAAATGGAAGAACTCGGCATGGGCGCGTTCCTGTCGGTCGCCCGTGGCTCGCACCAGCCGCCCAAATTCATCATCCTGCACTATCAGGGCGCAAAGGATGCCGGCCAGAAACCCGTCGTCCTCGTCGGCAAGGGCGTCACCTTCGATTCGGGCGGCATTTCGCTCAAACCCGGCGAAGGCATGGATGAAATGAAGTTTGACATGTGCGGCGCGGCCAGCGTGCTGGGCACGATACGCGCCGCCGCCCGTCTGTCGCTGCCCATCAACGTGGTCGGCCTGATTCCCGCCAGCGAAAACCTGCCCGGCGGCAACGCCAGCAAACCCGGCGACGTCGTCACCTCGCTTTCCGGCCAGACCATCGAAATCCTCAACACCGACGCCGAAGGCCGCCTGCTGCTGTGTGACGCCCTCACCTACGCCGAACGCTTCCAGCCCGACTACGTCATCGACATCGCCACCCTCACCGGTGCCATCATCATCGCGCTGGGCAAGATTCCCTCCGGCCTGATGGCCAACGATGACGAACTGGCGCGCACCCTCATCGACTGCGGCCAATATAGCGGCGACCGCGTCTGGCAAATGCCGCTGTGGCCGGAATATCAGGAAATGCTCAACAGCAATTTTGCCGACATGGCCAACATTGGCGGACGCATGGCCGGCCCCGTCACCGCCGCCAGTTTCCTTGCCCGCTTCACCAAAGCCTACCGCTGGGCGCATCTGGATATTGCTGGCACGGCCTGGCTTTCCGGCACCAGCAAAGGTGCCACGGGGCGTCCCGTGCCGCTGCTGGTCGAATTCCTGCTGCGCCGCGCCGCCGCCCAAAAAACCGCCCGACCCGCCGCGCGCACCGTGCGCAAAACGCCCGCCCGCAAACCCCGCGCATGACTGACGCCACCGCCCCCACCGTCCGCTTTTATTACAACAGCGCGCAGCCGCTGGCGCTGGCCAGCGAACTGCTCGCCAAGCTGCACGCCTCGCGCCCGCAAGGGCGCACGCTGGTGCGCCTGCCGGACGCGGGCACGCTGGACGCGCTCGACCGCCTGCTGTGGCAGCAGCACGACTTCCTGCCCCATGTGCCGCTGGACGCCGCGCACGCGCCGCAAACGCCGATTTGCCTCACTGCCGCGCTCGACCGTCCCGCCCCTGCCGGGTTCGACACCTGCCTGAACCTCGCCCCGCAGCCTGCGCCGCCGCACAATTTCGCCCAACACCAACTCATCATCGAAATCATCCCCGACCACGAAAACGACCGCATTCCCGCCCGCCACCGCTGGCACGCCTACCGGCAGGCGGGCTGCACCTTGAAGCCCTTTGACGCCAAAACCAGGAGCGCCTTATGAGCGAGTCTGTCCCGCCTGACGACGACGACCAACTGCACGCCTCGGCCACCCGCCTGATCAACCGCGCGGACGCCCTGCTCAACCGAGGTGCGAAATCCCTGGCCAGTCAGGACGAAACGCCGCCCCCGCCGCCGCCCGCGCCCAAAAAACGTGCTGCTTCCGCCGCGAAGAAGCACAGCGCGGCAGCATCCAAACGCACGCCTCCCACCTCCGAGCCGCCCCCCGCGCCCGAAGCGGCACCGGCAGCCCCCACCACGCCGCTGTTTAACGCCGTGCGCCCCACGATGCACTTTGGCATCGCCTCGCTCACGCTCAACAATTACGTGCCGAACGCGCAGCCCACCCTCTGGCAGGCGCAACTGTCTTTCGGCGCACCGCAGGCCGCGCCCGCAAACGAAGCGCCGCCCGCCCCGCCGCCCGAGGAAGTGCTGCCGCTTGCAGAAGAAGCGCGCGACCTCCCGCCGCCTCTGCCCAAGCGTCCCGTCTCCGAACTCGCCCTGGCCGAGCACCTGCTCAGCATTGAAGCAGACCTCACCCGCGCGCTGGAACAATGGCTGGCCAGCGAACTGCCCGAACTGCTGCAACAGGAATTTGCCGTCTTCGCCGCTGAGCTGCACACCCGCCTGAGCGCGCACGCGCGCGCCACGCTCACCACCGTACTCTCCGAGAGCATCGCCGAAGGCCTGAGCAAGGCTGCCGCCGAATCCGAAGAAGAACCGCCCACCGAATAAACCCGCCCCGATTTCATGGCACAAAGCAAGCAACCGGCCTACGACGAATCCTCGTTCCGCGTCCTCAAAGGGCTGGAACCCGTGCGCGAACGTCCCGGCATGTACACGCGCACCGACAGCCCCGCCCACATCATTCAGGAAGTCATCGACAACGCCGCCGACGAAGCCCTCGCAGGTGCCGCGCGCAGCATTGCCGTCACCCTGCACGCAGACGGCTCAGTCACAGTCGAAGACGACGGGCGCGGCATTCCCGTAGGCAACCACCCCGAAGAAGGCGTGCCCGTAGTCGTGCTCGCCTACACCCGCCTGCACGCTGGCGGCAAGTTTGACAAACGCACCGACAACAGCGCCTACGCCTTCTCCGGCGGTCTGCACGGCGTCGGCGTCTCCGTCACCAACGCCTTGTCCACCCGCATCGAAGTCGACATCCGGCGCGACGGCCAGCAACACCGCATCGTATTCACCGACGGCGGCGAACACATCGGCGGGCTGGAAAACCTCGGCCCGTGCGGACGCAAAACCGGCACGCGCGTGCGCGTCTGGCCCGACGCGCGCTATTTCGACAGCCCCCGCATCCCGCTGGCCGAACTCGAACGCCTGCTGCGCAGCAAGGCCGTACTGCTGCCCGGCGTCTCCGTCAGTCTCACCACCGAATCATCCGCCGCCGCTCAGCCGCCCGCCGTCAAAACCTGGCAATACCCGGACGGGCTGCGCGGCTACCTCACCGAACTGGCCGCCGACACCGCCCCGCTCGCCCCCGTCTTCACCGGCGAACGCTACGCCGACGCCGACGACGGCCAATTCGCCCCCGGCGAAGGTGCGGCCTGGGCGCTGGGCTGGTTTGACGGCAACGTACCCAGCGAATCCTACGTAAACCTGATTCCCACCGTCGCCGGCGGCACGCACGAATCGGGGCTGCGCGCGGGCGTCTTTGAGGCGCTGAAATCGTTTATCGAACACCACGCCCTGCTGCCGCGCGCCGTCAAACTGCAACAGGAAGACGTCTGCGGCCCGATGAGCTTCATCCTCTCGGCGCGAATGCTCGACCCGCAGTTTCAAGGTCAGGTCAAGGAAAAACTCAGCTCGCGCGACGCCGTCAAACTCATCAGCGCGCAAGTGCGCGACCCGTTTGAACTCTGGCTCAACAACAACGTGGAAGCCGGACGCGCCATTGCCGAACGCGCCATCAAGCAGGCCATGAGCCGCCAGAAAAGCGCCCAGAAAGTCGAAAAGAAAAAAACCTCGGGTGTCGCCGTACTGCCCGGCAAACTGGCCGACTGCGAATCGGACGACATCGGAGAGAACGAACTCTTCCTCGTCGAAGGCGATTCCGCTGGCGGCTCCGCAAAAATGGCGCGCAACAAAGAAACCCAAGCCATTTTGCCCTTGCGCGGCAAAGTGCTGAACTCCTGGGAAGTCGACCCCGACCGTCTCTACGCCAACGCCGAAATTCACGACATCGCCGTCGCCCTCGGCGTCGACGCCCACACCCTGCACGACCCCGTCGACCTCTCCGGCCTGCGCTACGGCAAAGTCGTCATCATGTCGGATGCCGACGTCGACGGCGCACACATCCAGACCCTGCTGCTCACCCTCTTTTACCGCCACTTCCCGCAGCTCATCGCCCGAGGCCACATCTACATCGCCCAGCCCCCGCTGTACCGCGTGGATTTACCCGCCATCGGCAAAAAACGCCCCGCCCGCCGCCTCTACGCGCTGGACGCCGCAGAACTCGACAGCATCCGCGAACGCGCCCAGCAAGAAGGCATCCACGCCGAGCGCATCGAAGTAGGCCGCTTCAAGGGTCTGGGCGAAATGAACCCCGAACAGTTGCGCGAAACCACCATGGACCCCGCCACCCGCCGCGTCCTGCCCGTGCGCGTGCGCGCCGACGCCGAAGAAGCCACCCGCAACCTCTTCACCCTGCTCATGGGCAAATCCGAATCCGCCAACCGCCGCGCCTGGATGGAAGAAAAAGGCAACCGCGTCGAAGCGGACGTATGACGCGCCCAAACAAAATGCTGACCGGAAAACAACGATGCACGACGAAACGTTTGACTTGAGTCCGCTTGAAAAAGCCATTGCGCGGCTGCACGAAGGCTTGATTCGTTATCAGAACGACATCAGCGACACACAGATTCGTGATGGTCTGATTCAACGCTTCGAGTTCACCTACGAAATCAGTCACAAGATGCTCAAACGCTATCTCGCCTTGGCATCGCCCAACCCCAGTCAATACGATGACATGACCTTTCAGGATTTAATCCGCTCCGGCAATGCGCAAGGACTGTTGCTGGGCACATGGCCGGATTGGAGGCGCTATCGCGACATGCGTTCAAAAACCAGCCACACCTATGATGAAGAGATCGCGCTGGAAGTTGTGGCCGGTATTCCGTCTTTTCTGTCGGAAGCCAATCATCTGTGCAATCAATTGAAAGCTCGTCTGGCATGACCTCAAAAATACCGCAGATCGACATTCGTCCAGATCACTGGGGCATTGTGCACGACATTTTGCAAAAACATGTACCGCAGCTTGAGGTATGGGCGTTTGGTTCTCGTGCCAAATGGCAAGCCAAGGAATTTTCTGACCTGGATCTGGCCATTATCAGCGACACACCGCTGTCGCTGGATGTTAGAGCCAGCCTCAATGAAGCCTTTTCCGAATCCGATCTGCCCTGGAAAGTGGATGTAGTGGACTGGGCAACGACCAGCGATTCATTCAGAAAAATCATTGCGCAGAAGAAAATTGTGGTGCAACAAGCCGCACGCCTTGACGCCGCCATAGACGCCAACCTGCAGGAGCCTGGCTATGGCGGGTGACACGCAACTCCTCGCGCCCGAAAGCTACAGGCAGTGGCTTGCGGCGTGCAAAACGCGCGGCGTGCAAGGGCAATACGCAGAGGACAAAAACACGATGGCACAAAACAACACCGCCCAAAACGCCACCAGCGGCCAGCTTGGATTGGAAGCCGAACTGTTCAAAGCCGCCGACAAACTGCGCGGCAACATGGAGCCGAGTGACTACAAACACGTCGTCCTCGGCCTCATTTTTCTGAAATACATCTCGGACGCCTTTGAAGCTAGACACGCTGCGCTGCTGGCCGAAGACGCGCAAGCCGCCGAAGACCCTGACGAATACCTCGCCGAAAACATCTTCTGGGTGCCCCCGCAGGCGCGCTGGTCGCGCTTGCAGGCCAGCGCCAAACAGCCGGACATCGGCGCGCGCATTGACGACGCCATGCGCGCCATAGAACATGACAACGAATCCCTCAAAGGCGTGCTCCCCCAGGAATACGCCCGCCCCGCCCTCAACAAAGTCATGCTCGGCGAGCTGATTGACCTCATC
>JAFSWK010000081.1 GCA_017444505.1 Rhodocyclaceae bacterium
CAACCTTGGCAAGGTTGCGCTCTACCAACTGAGCTATTCCCGCCCGCGTGTAAGAGGGGCAGATTCTAATCAGGCGCGCAGGGCGCGTCAAGCGCGGGCGGCGGCGCGCTGGCGGCAGGTTTCAAAGAGACAAATGCCGGTGGCGACCGATACGTTCAGGCTTTCCACGCTGCCATACATGGGAATGCGGGCGAGCACGTCGCAGGTGTCGCGGGTCAGCCGCCGCAAGCCCTGCGCTTCCGCGCCGAGCACCCAGGCGACGGGGCCGGTGAGGTCAAGCTCGTACAGCGATTGTTCGGCCTCGCCCGCCGCGCCGTAGAGAAAAATGCCGGCTTCCTGCATCTGGCGCAGGGCGCGGGCGAGATTGGTGACGGGAATGTAGGGCACGCTGTCTGCCGCGCCGCAGGCGACCTTGACGGCGGCGGCGGTCAGCCCGACGGCGCGGTCTTTGGGCGCGATGACGGCGTGCGCGCCAGCGGCATCTGCCGTGCGCAGGCAAGCGCCGAGGTTGTGCGGGTCTTGAATGCCGTCCAGCACCAGCAACAGCGGCGGCTCCGCGAAATCGGGCAAGGTGTCGAGCAGGTCAGAGAGCTGCTGCTGGCGGACGTTGGCGTCAATGCGCAGCGCAATGCCTTGATGACGCGAGTGGCCGGTGAGCTGGTCGAGACGGGCCGCGTCGACGTGAAAGACGCGGATGCCGTGCTGCTGCGCCAGCGCCAGGGCATCGCGGGCGCGGGCGTCCTGGCGCTGTTCGGCAAGATAGAGTTCGCGCACGGCTTGCGCATCGCGGCGCAGTTTGCTTAACGCGGCGTGAAAACCGTAGAGCAGGCGGGTGTTGCGGGCGGCGTCGGTCATGCGGGGCGGGTTCCTTGTGGCTGTGCGGGCGCGGGCGATGATACGGGAAGCGCGCGGCGGTCAGACCTTTTTGCGCGCCGCGCGTTTGGCGGGCGCGGTTTTTTTGGTGCTTTTGGCAGACTTGCTGGCGGCGGCGGTCTTTTTGGCGGCTTTGGCAGGTTTGGCGACTTTTGCGGTTTTCGCGCTCTTCGCAGTCTTTGCGGGTTTCGTGGTCTTTGCGCTTTTCGTGGCTTTTGCGGCGCGTGGCTTGGGCGTGGCGGGCAAGGTTTCCATCAGGCGGAAATCAATCTTGCTGGTTTCCAGACTGACGCGCACCAGTTGCACGCGCAGCCGCTCGCCCATGCGAAAGCGCACGCCGGTGCGTTCGCCGCGCAGTTCGTGGCGGGCTTCGTCGTGCAGAAAGTAATCGTTGCCGAGGTCGGAAATGTGAATCAGCCCTTCCACATACAGTTCATCCAGCGCCACAAACAGCCCGAAGGGGACGACGCTGGCAATGCTGCCGTCGAAAATCTCGCCGATGCGTTCGTGCATGAAATGGCATTTCAGCCAGGCGGTCACGTCGCGGGTGGCTTCATCGGCGCGCCGTTCGGTGGCCGAACAGTGCTGGCCGAGCGCGTCCAGCGCGCGCGCGGGCAGTCGGCGGCCTGC
>JAFSWK010000082.1 GCA_017444505.1 Rhodocyclaceae bacterium
CCGCCGCCGCCCGTCCGCGCCGGACAAGCAAACGTGTGCAGACCGCCCGCCGCGTCGAGCGGACGCGCAAAACGAAGGCGAACGCACAAACCGCCCGCGATACCGGCAAGACGACGGGCGCGAAAGCGCGCCGCGCCGTGGCCGTGCGCAAACCCGAAAGTCACGCGAAGCAGACTGGGACGAGCGCCCCGCGCGGGCGCGTCGTAGCGGCGCCGCCCGCGAAGAAGATTTTGACGCGCGCCCGCCGCGCCGCGCGCGTGCGTCGAAATACGACGAACGCCCGTACCGTGAAGAACGCCCGCGCCGCGACGAACGTCCGGCAGCGCGCAAAAGCGGCGCGCATGCTGCGCCCTGGTCGCGCGAAGGCGTGCGCCTGTCGCGCCTCATGTCGCAGCGCGGCCTGTGTTCGCGGCGCGAAGCCGATGAGCTGATTGAACGCGGCTGGGTCTGTGTCGATGGCGTGCCGGTCGACACGCTGGGCATTCGCGTCTCGCCGCAGGCCGAAGTCACGCTGCTGCCCGAAGCCGAACGCGGCCTGCGCGAACAGGTGACGATTTTGCTCAACAAGCCCGTCGGCTACGTCTCCGGCCAGCCCGAAGACGGCTACCCGCCCGCCGTGGCGCTGATTAGCGCTGGCGCGCAGTACGACCCGCAAGGGCGCGCGCCGCGATTTCATCGCGGCCACCTGCGCGGCCTCGCCCCCGCCGGACGGCTGGACATTGACTCCACCGGCCTGCTGGTGCTCACCCAAAATGGCCGCATCGCGCGCCGGTTGATTGGCGAACATTCCGAAGTGAGCAAGGAATACCGCGTCTGGGTCAATGGCGAAATCACCGCGCAGGCGCTGGCGCAGCTCACCCACGGCTTGACGCTGGACGGGCGCAAACTGCGCCGCGCCACCGTGCGGCAAACCGACGAGCGCGAACTGCGCTTCATCCTCAACGAAGGGCGCAAACGGCAAATCCGCCGCATGTGCGAACTGGTCGGCCTGCACGTCACCCGCCTGCAACGCATCCGCGTCGGACGCATCTGGCTGGACGATTTGCCGCTCGGCCAATGGCGCTACCTGCGCCCGGAAGAGCATTTTTGATTTTCACGCTTGCGCCAGCCGTTTGCGCGCTGCTTTAGCGCAAGTACTGCATGTTCAGATTCGCTGCGGGAGGCCGTGGATTGGCCGACACGGAACCTTGCGGGCAGGCGCTGCGGTGCCGTAAACAGACGAACCGCCCCGGGCGGGGCGGTTCGAGGGGTTGAGGTGCGTGCGAGGTGTCAGGCGCGGGTGGCGTCGGTGCTGGTGTCTTTGCCTTCACCGATGCCGGGGGCGGAGTTTTCGGCTTCGACCTCATTGGCACCGCCACCCTGGGCTTTCTTCAGCTCTTCAATCTTATTCTGGGCGAACTCTTCATAGCCTTTCCTGACCAGTTCGTAGGTCTTTTCGATGCCGGACTTCACATCGCCGTCAAAGACGTTCAGCCCTTTCAGGATGTCGGTGGCTTCGCCGTAACCTTTCTCAAAACCGCGCTGGATGGTTTCCATAAAGCCATTGACCAGCTTTTCCGGGTCTTCATTGGGGTGCTGGCGGGCATAGGCATCAAAGAACGCGGTGGAGAGGCTGACGATGCGCCCCGCCGTGCCTTCCGGCGAGTTGTCCTGATCCATTGCGTTCTGGATGGCGTTTTCGCCAAACATCGGTTCCAGCTCTTTGTTGATGCCTTCGATGGCGGCTTTGAGCATCAGCGCCAAGGAATCATTGCCGCTGTCGATGGAGACCTGCATGGTCGCTTCAAGAATGGCGCGGTTTTGGTCGGCTTTGAGGTCGGCGGCGGTGGGCAGTTCGGTTTTTTCGACTTCCTTGACGCCTTCCGTTGCCTGCGCAGCTTGCGCCTGGGCGGCGTTGTCCTGCGCTTGCGCGACCGGATCGGCAGCAGCAGTCTCTTCCTGCGCCCCTGCCTGTTTGCGGGCAAGCGCAAAGACCGGTGCGCCCGCTGCGCCTTGGATGGATTCGATGCTCATGATGTTGTCCTCCGGAAAGAGGTTGATTTTATTGCGTGTTTTTTATGGGACAGGCGGAAAAGCTGTGCTGCAACTGACCGGGTGTTCCTGTCTCTGTACTGGTCTACGGCAGCGTGCGGCAAAACTTTAGCCTTTTTTGCGTTTTATTCCTGTAGCGCGGTTTGCAGGCGGGTGAGCACGGCGTTGCGGCCAAAGGCGGCGAGTACGGCGTCAATGGAAGGGGTGTGCGTTTTGCCCAGCAGGGCGATGCGCAGCGGGATGGCAAGCTGCGGCATTTTGAGGCCGTGCGCTTTCAGGACGGTCTTGATGGCAGCCGAGAGCGTTTCGGCTTGCCATTCACCGTCGGGCAGGGCGGTGAGGGCGTCACGCAAGGCGGCAAGCGCGGCGCGCGCGGCGGCGTTGAAGTGCTCGGCAACGAGTGCGGCGTAGTCCGCATTCTGGCGCGGGTCCTGGCAGTAGGCGGCGATTTCGTCGGCCAGCGTGGTCAGCCGGCTGGTGCGTTCCTGATACAGCGCAATCAGGCTTTCGAGCGCCAGAGCGTCCGTGGCAATGCCGCGCGCGGCGAGCCGTTCGCGGCAGTCGGCGGCGAGCGCGGCAGCGGCGGCGTGCTTGATGTAGTGGGCGTTGAGCCAGTCGAGCTTTTCGGTGTTGAACTGCGCGGCGGAGGGCGTGAGGCGTTCCAGCGAGAACCATTCGCACAATTGCTGGCGGCTGAAGATTTCGTCGTCGCCGTGGCTCCAGCCCAGGCGGGCGAGGTAGTTGATGACGGCGTCCGGCAGGTAGCCGTCTTCGTGATATTGCATGACGCTGACCGCGCCGTGACGCTTGGAGAGCTTCGCGCCGTCGTCGCCGAGAATCATGGAAAGGTGCGCGTACTGCGGAATTTCCGCGCCCAGTGCGGCGAGCAGGTTGATTTGGCGCGGGGTGTTGTTGACGTGGTCGTCGCCACGGATGACGTGGGTGATGTTCATGTCCAAGTCATCGACGACGACGCAGAAGTTGTAGGTGGGCGTGCCGTCGGCGCGGGCGATGATGAAGTCGTCAAGTTCGGCGTTGCTGATTTCGATGCGGCCTTTGGCCAGATCGTCCCACGCCACCGTGCCGTCGACGGGGTTGCGAAAGCGGATGACGGGCGGCACGTCAGCAGGCGGCGCGGGCAGCGTTTTGCCCGCTTCGGGGCGCCAGCGCCCGTCATAGCGCGGTTTTTCGCCGCGCGCGCGTTGCGCTTCGCGCAGCGCTTCGAGTTCTTCGGCGCGGGTGTAGCAGCGGTAGGCCGTGCCTTCGGCCAGCATCCGGTCGATGACTTCGCGGTAACGCGCCATGCGCTTGGTCTGGTAGAACGGGCCTTCGTCGTAGTCCAGCCCCAGCCATTGCATCCCGTCCAGAATGGCTTGCACCGCCTGCGGCGTGGAGCGGGCAAGGTCGGTGTCTTCAATGCGCAGGACGAATTGGCCGCCGTGGTGACGGGCAAAGGCCCAACTGAACAGCGCGGTGCGGGCACCGCCAATGTGCAGAAAACCGGTGGGGCTGGGGGCGAAACGGGTGCGAACCGGACGGGAATGGGAAGTCATGATGAAATGCTCTGGCCTGAAAGATGCGGAATTGTGCCAAAATGGCGGCGGCTGCGGCAAATACGTTTGCCGGTTGAAAATCCCCGCGCAAGTGCGTTGTGCATTTGTGGGACGAGGATTGTGGCGTTTTTCCAACCGCTTTTCGACAGTCGAAAATGAATATTCGCAAACCTCGGGTCGGCGCGTTTCACGTTCAGGAAGAATCCCGCGCCTTTGCGCTGCTGCGGCAGGTGCTGGAGGAATTGACCCGCCGCCATCTTTTGCCCACCCCCGGGCATTACTCTGTGATTTTTCGCCGCCTTGTGGCGCGCCAGCGTGGTGACAAGGAACCCGATGCGCAGACGTACTCGGAACTGGTGCTGTGCGCGCATCTGGTCGATGCGTTGCGCGGCAATTTCACCGAAAACGGCTGGTTGAGCGTGCAGCTCAAACAGTTGCGCAGCGCGCTGGGCGATGAAAGCGCAGAGGAAGAAGAGGATACGGAACTGGACATGCGCATCCAGCGGGTAGAGTCCATCATTCACAGCATCGCCATGAATACCGCCCGCTCATTGGGCGATACGCAGGATTTTTCGCAGGATTGCCGGCGCTTGATGGAGACGCTGCAAACCGAGGTGGGTTCGGCGATTCGCACGGTCAGCGGCGCGGACGATGCAATCAGCGATTGCTCGGCGCGGCTGGTTGCCAGCAAATCGCTGGAAGAGGGGCGGCAGCTGTTTTCTGAACTGACCCAGCATGTCGGGCAGGTCTCTTCGCAATTGCGGCGCACCGAGTTGATGCTTGGCGAGACGAACCGCAATCTGGCTGCCGCGATGGAACAGCTGGAAAAATCGCAGTTGCAGGTGCGCGAACTGGCCTACGCTGCGCAGCACGACCCGCTCACCGGGGCATTGAACCGCCTCGGGCTGGAAAACGCGCTGTCACTGTGCGCGTCCAGCGAACTCACCATCATTCTGTTTGGCATCGACGATTTTGCGGAAATTTCCCTGAAACACGGCACCTGCGTGGGCGAAAAGCTCCTCAAGCACGCTGTGCACGTGCTGCAAGGGGGCTTGCGCGATGGCGACATGGTGGCGCGTCAGGAAGGGCCGGAATTGCTGGTGCTGCTGCCGCGCGTGCGCGAACCTGTGGCGCGTCAGATTGCCGACCGTCTGCTGAAATCGGCGGAAGCCTGGAACAACGAACATGTGCTGGCCTTGCAGAAGAAAGTGCGCATGTCGCTGAGCGGCGGCATCGCTACGTGTCTGCTCAGTGGTGCCAATCCGCACGCCGTGCTGAAAATGGCGATGGATGTGGCGCGCGGCCATTTGGCGCAGGCGCGCGAAGCGGGCGGGGGCGCGGTTTTCCCGGTCTGACGGCGCGCGCCAGCACGCCGTTACGTTTGCGTATCCAGTCCGGCTTCGGCCATTTCGGCGGCGCGCAGCATGGCGCGCGCCTTGTTGCACGATTCCTGCCATTCGCCTTCCGGGCTGGAATCGGCCACCACGCCGCCGCCGGCCTGCACGTAGAGCATTTCATCCTGAATGACGGCGGTGCGGATGGCGATGGCCAGGTCCATGTCGCCATGAAAACCGAGATAGCCGACCGCGCCGGCGTAGATGCCGCGTTTGACCGGCTCCAGCTCGTCGATGATTTGCATGGCGCGCACCTTGGGCGCACCCGAGACCGTGCCCGCCGGGAAGGTGGCGCGCAGCACGGCCAGCGCGGAAAGACCGTCTTTCAGTCGGCCTTCGACGTTGGAGACGATGTGCATGACGTGCGAATAACGCTCGATGGTGAAGGATTCGGTGACGTGCACCGTGCCGGTGCGTGCCACGCGCCCCACGTCGTTGCGGCCCAGGTCCAGCAGTTGCAGGTGTTCGGCGCGTTCTTTTTCGTCGGCGAGCAGTTCGTTTTCCAGCGCCTGGTCTTCCTCGGGCGTTTTGCCGCGCGGACGGGTTCCCGCAATGGGACGCAGCGTGATGCGCGCGCCCTCGGGGGCATCGTCGGTTTCCAGTTTGACGAGAATTTCGGGCGACGAGCCGACGACGTGAAAGGTCTCAAAATGGAAATAGAACAGATAGGGCGAGGGATTGAGCGTGCGGATGGCGCGATAGAGCGATAGCGGCGAGGCGGAAAACGGTTTGGCCATGCGCTGCGCGAGCACAACCTGCATGATGTCGCCATCGCGGATGTATTGCTTGGCGCGCGTGACCG
>JAFSWK010000083.1 GCA_017444505.1 Rhodocyclaceae bacterium
CGTTCCTTGCCCGCGAGCGCGAAAAATACGAATTCCCGCTGCCCAGCCGCGAATACATCGCGCAGGTGCTGGAACACGATGGCGTGCCGCTGGATTTCGCGCAACTGTGCGCTCGTCTGGAAATCCACGCCGACGAGACTGCTTTCTTTGAGCATCGCCTGCACGCGATGGAGCGCGATGGGCAATTGCTGCGCAACCGGCGCGGTGCGTTCATCTTGCCGGACAAGGCCTCGCTCATCAAAGGCGTCATTCAGGGGCATCCGGATGGTTTTGGCTTTCTGCTGCGCGAAGACGGCGAGGCAGACATTTTCCTCAGTCCGCACACCATGCGCGCGGCGCTGCATGGCGATACCGTGCTGGTGCGGCTGACGGGCAAGGATTACCGGGGACGCCCCGAAGGCAAAATCATTGAAGTGCTGGAACGCTGCCAGCAGCGCATCGTGGGGCGGCTGCGCATAGAACACGGCGTGGCGATTGTCGTGCCCGAAGACCGGCGCATCGCGCAGGACATCGTCGTCGCCCCCGCCCACAAGCGCGCGCGCGACGGGCAGGTGGTCACGGTTGAACTCGTCGCCCAGCCCAGCCGCGAAGCGCCGCCGGTGGGCAAGATTGTGGAAGTGCTGGGCAACTATGCCGACCCGGGCATGGAAATCGAAATCGCCCTGCGCAAGCATGACCTGCCCTTTGTCTTTTCCGACGAAGCCCGTCTGCAAGCGCGCAAGCTGCCCGCGCGCGTGCGCAAGGCGGACATGGCCGGACGCGAGGACATTACCGCCCTGCCGCTAGTCACCATCGACGGCGAGACGGCGAAGGATTTTGATGACGCGGTCTATTGCGAACGCGCCGGGCGCGGTTTTCGTCTGCTGGTGGCAATTGCCGACGTTTCGCATTACGTCACCGAAGGCAGTGCGCTGGATGCGGACGCCCACGCGCGCGGCAATTCCGTCTATTTTCCCCGCCGCGTCATTCCCATGCTGCCCGAAAAACTCAGCAACGGGCTGTGTTCGCTGGTGCCGCGCGAAAACCGTCTGTGCATGGTTTGCGACATGCAAATCAGCGCCAGCGGCCAGATTCGGGCGTACCGCTTTTACCCCGCCGTGATGCACTCGCACGCGCGGCTCACGTATAACCAGGTGGCCGCCGCGCTCTATGAAAACGACCTGGATGCCCGCGCCGAACTCGCGCCCTTGCTGCCGCATCTGCAAACGCTGGACGCCGTTTTCCGCGCCTTGCTCAAAGCCCGCCAGCAGCGCGGTGCGATTGATTTTGAGACCGTTGAAACGCGCATGATTTTCAACGAAGAAGACAAAATCGAGCGCATCGTGCCGGAAGTGCGCAACGACGCTCACCGGCTGATTGAAGAGGCCATGCTCGCCGCCAATGTGTGCGCGGCGCGTTTTTTGCTCGCCCACGCGCAACCGGCGCTGTACCGCGTGCACGAAGGCCCCGCGCCCGAAAAGCTGGAAAAACTGCGCGCCTCGCTGCGCGAGTTTGGGCTGGTGCTGGGCGGCGGGGACGACCCTGCCGCCACCGACTACGGCAAACTGCTGGACGCCTGCCGCGCCCGCCCCGACTTTGCCCTGCTGCAAACCATGCTGCTGCGCTCGCTGCGGCAGGCCGTCTACAGTCCGGACAACATCGGCCACTTCGGGCTGGCGTATGAGGCATACACCCATTTCACCTCGCCCATCCGCCGCTATCCCGATTTGCTCGTGCACCGCGCCATCAAGGC
>JAFSWK010000084.1 GCA_017444505.1 Rhodocyclaceae bacterium
CATCAGCAGCCGGAACGCCATGGCGTGACAGCGTTCGCGCATCCGGTCCATTTGTTGTTCGGTGTCCGGTTCCAGCGCGTCGAGTTCGGCGGCGAGTTCGGTGGAAAATTGCTGCCAGTCGGGTTCGGCGTAGAGGTTGCGGTCGTCGAGCAGTTCGTCGAGCAAAATCGGATGCTGGGTGAGAAACTGCGCGCCGTGGCTGGACGCGGCCATCAGTTCGACGACGCGCGTGAGCGCCTGCGGATATTGCTGCAACAGCGAAAGATAGGCGCTGCGGCGGGAAATGGCCTCAAAGAGCGTGAGCGCACGCGGCAAGGTATCGTCCGGCGCTTTGGTTTTGCCCGCCGCCTCAATGGTGCGCGGCAGCAGCGCGTCGATTTTTTCTTTCGCGCTCGCGCTCATGTGTTGATACGCGGCGCTGCCGCGCCAGGCGGCGATGCGCCCGAAGGTGGCTTCGGCATCGTGGTAGCCGAGGCTTTCGAGACGCGCGCGCGCGGCCTCGGCCTCTTCGTTTTCCTGCCACTGGTTTTCGCCCTCGCCCTCTGGCGCATCGGGCGATTTTTCGCCGCCGTGAAAGACGGCATCAAAACGGGCGCTGACGCGCGCGCGGCAGGCGTCGAGCCGTTCGCGGAACGCCTGCGCGCCGTCAAAACCCATGGTTTGCGCGATGCGCGCCAGTTCGTCGGACGCTTCGGGCAGGTCGTGGGTTTGCGCGTCTTCGCGGTATTGCAGGCGGTGTTCCAGACGGCGCAGAAAATCGTAGTCTGCGCTCAGTTCCGTGACCGCCTCCGGCGCGAGCAGGGCGCGCTCGCCCAGTTGCGCGAGCACCTGCAAGGTAGGGCGCACCTGCAAGGCGGGCACGCGACCGGCGCGGATAAGCTGAAAGACCTGCGCGATGACTTCAATTTCACGAATCCCGCCGGGGCCGAGCGTGATGTTGTTCATGCGGTCGTGACGGGCGACTTCGCGGCGGATTTGCGCGTGCAAATCGTTCATCGCGCCGATGGCGCCAAAGTCCAGATATTTGCGGAACACAAACGGGCGCACGATGGCGTGCAATTCTGCATCAGGTGCGCCGTCGATGACGCGCCCCTTGATCCACGCATAACGTTCCCATTCCCGCCCCTGGGTGATGAAATATTCTTCCAGCGCCCCCAGCGAGCAGACCAGCGGCCCCGATTCGCCGTAGGGACGCAGGCGCATGTCGACGCGAAACACCTGCCCGTGTTCGGTCGCCTCGTTGAGGATGCGGATGAGGCGCTGCCCCAGACGGGTGAAAAACTCAAAGTTGCTCAACGTGCGCCGCCCGCCGGCGGTCTCCCCCTCTTCGGGGTAGAGGAAAATCAGGTCGATGTCGGACGAGACATTCAGCTCGCGCCCGCCCAGTTTGCCCATGCCGACAATCAGCATTTCCTGGCGCGCACCGGCGGCGTTGCGCGGCTCGCCATAACGCTCAGTCAGTTGCTGCCAGGCAAACTCGCGCGCCGCGCGCACGGCCACTTCGGCCAGCGCCGTCATGCTCTCCATCACTTCCGCCAGAGGCGCCCAGCCCGCCAGATCGCGCACCAGAATGTGACAGAGCACGCGGCAACGCAAATCGCGCAGCGCCGCCATCAGCGCCGCTTCCGCTTCCTCGGCGGGCAGCGCAGCGCGGCGCGCGTCCAGCCATTGCTGCATCGCGGCGGCATCCAGCGGCAGGTCAAGACCGGCGACGAGTTCTTCCGCCAGCCAGCTTCTCGCCTGCAACATGCGGTCAAGATAACGGGAAAACGCACGCGCCTCTTCCACGGCCTGAAGGCGTTGCGTTTGGCAGAGCGGATTTTCGGTCGCGGGCACGGCGGGCACTCCCGTAATGAAATGGCGGCGAATTTTACCGCGCCACGGCAAAGAAAACGCCGCCCGCAGGCGGCGCTGTATCCATCAACAGGTATGCGGGCGCGCGTTTAGCGATAGACCAGCACGGGGATTTTGCTGTGTGTGAGCACGCGCTGGGTCTCGCTGCCCAGCAGCAGACCGGCCAGACCGCGCCGCCCGTGCGAAGCCATGAAGATGAGGTCGCAACCACGGCGCTCGGCGGTGTTGATGATGGCTTCATAGGGAATTTCGCTGACCACGGATTCGGTGTCTGCCTGCACGCCTGCGGCGGCGGCATCGGCCACGGCGCGGTCGAGAATGCCTTTGGCTTCTTCTTCGGCGGACTGGGCGAATTGTTCCGGCGTGGTCGGGTCAATCAACGCGCCTTCGCCGTAAATGGGCATCGGGAAATCCGGGCGGGCGTAGAAAAAAGTAAGCGCCGCGCCAGTCTCTTGGGCAAAGGTGATGGCGCTTTTGATGGCAACCGAGGAAAGTTCGGAACCATCCGTGGGAACCAGAATATGTTTGAACATGGTCAGCCTCCTGAATTTCGTTATCGTGGAGCACTTCGCCGCAGCGATGCAC
>JAFSWK010000085.1 GCA_017444505.1 Rhodocyclaceae bacterium
GATGGATGAAGAAGGCAGGATGTATTTAATTATCCAGCTTCATGTCTCCGAATTGAATCCAGCCTTTGCGCCGCATAAATTCGGACATGAACCAGTTCAGCAGGGCGGGCAAAATAAACATGAGCAATGCCACGCCCGCAAGATAGAACGCACCCTGTGAGAAATTGAGCAAGTCGAATACGCCGACCAGTCCGGAGGTGCCCATGCCGCCGCCTGCTGCGCCGCACTGAAGCATGAAAACGCAAGTGGATAACGCGCCGCAAATGGCGGATGAAATAATCATCGGCAGCATGATGACGGGTTTTCGCATGACATTGGGAATTTGCAGCATACTGGTGCCAATGCCTTGCGAGATCAGGCCGCTGACGCCATTTTCACGAAAACTCGCTACCGCAAAACCGACCATGTGGCAGGCACAGCCGACCGTTGCCGCGCCGCCTGCGAGCAACATCGCGTCATATTCGGTTTGCCCGATTGTGCCTGCCTTGAATGCCGCCAGCACCGGGGTGGACACGGCAACCCACATGGCGGCGGATGAAGTGGGCAGCGTCAATAAAATGCCCATGATTACCGCTACGGTGATGCCCATCAACAGCGGGGCGGCGTTGGTCGCCAGGGCAATCAGCAGACCTAATTGATTGATTGCCCAGATAAACGGCAGGGCAAAATAAATGCCTGCGGCGGTTAAAAAGAGTACGCCCAGCGGTACAAGAATGATGTCCAGCCTAGTTTTGCCTTCGTACAGGGAAACCAGTTCAATTACAAGCATGGTGGCAATATATGCGCCAATGGGGTTTCCGGGTATGCCCAGCGTCAGTTGGGCAAATTCGCCGCCATTGGTCAATTGATGCGCAAATGCTCCGGCCATGCCTGCAACCATGGCGGAAAAGGTGAGCAATTTGCCTTTGTTCAAGGCATAGGCGATGCCTGTGCCAATGCCTGCGCCCATCAGGGTTTTGGCGATGGCGGCAATGTGCGACAGCAACAGACCTGCGGCGTTGTCCGTGCCAATCCAGCCTGCAATCTGGCTTATAATCGTGCCCGCAATCAGGGTGACAAACAAACCTTGCGCCATGCCGGAAAATGCGGTGATGAAAAAACGTTTTGGCGCATCCGCAAGATATTGTGAAAGAGACATTTTTTCTTCTCTGGGTTGCATGAAACTGTATTCAAATGTCGTCCCGCCGGACGGGGTGAGCAAAATATTCTAGCATTTTTATATTGTTTCATAATCAGGTTGTCTGCTTTTCCGGTTTTGTGGACTTCATTTACTGCATTGCGGCGGGTTGAATTTGCCTGCGCGCGTCTGCGTACATGATTGCAGTGCCGACAATCCGTTTGCGCAAAACTGCCTGGCCTTTCGCAACGATGCCGCCGATGGGGCAGTTGGGGTACAATGCGCCAGTGCAGGGCGCTTTGGTGCCTGCCGCGCAAGCCGTCCGGTTCGGATGGCTTTTTCTTATGGCTTGGGCGTGAAGGCTGGCGCGCTGCGTCGTCTTTTGTCCGCCCTTTCGGAATCCAGCATGATTGAAAACGCGCGACAGCGGAAAATCGGGAATGTGGTGAGCCGCATCGCGCCGTGGTGGGTGGTGTTGTATGTGTTTTGTCTGCCCGGTACGGGGGCGGCGGAAGGGGCGCTGGCGCTGGGGGTGTTGCTGACGCTGCTGGGCTGGGTGGCAGGCGGGCGGGCGGTGATGGCTTTGCCGGGCAGGGCGGTGTGGCAGGCCATCGGGGTGGTGTTTCTGGCCTATTGGGGGTCGGAGCTGATTTCTGCGATTTGGGCGCAAGTGCCCGCGAAAGCCTGGCGAGAAGTGGCGCGCGATGTGCGCTATCTGCCGGCGCTGTGGCTGGCGGCGCTGGCGATGCGCGAGGCGGCAGGGCGCAAGGTGGTGTATGCGGGCATTGCCGCCGTTGCCGCTTTCTGGACGGTGGATGCGGCCATACAGGGGCTGACCGGTACCAGCCCGATACTGGCTGCGTGCAAACTGCTCTGGCCGCAGATTGAGGCGCGCCAGTTGTATGCGGATCGCTTGCAGGGTTTGTTTGGCAGCAAAAAATTCACGCTGGGGCAGACGTTGGCGAGCTTGTCGCCCTTTTTGCTGTTCTGGCTGCGCGGGCGCGTGCTCTGGCTGGTGGCGGTGGCGTTGCTGGTGTTTGTGATTTTGCTCACCGGCACACGGGCGGCGTGGATTACGCTGGGCGTGGTGTTGCTGTGCGAACTCTGGTTGAACCGGGCTGTCTGGCGCTGTTTCAGCAACAAGGCGAAAGTCGCGCTGGTGTTGTTGGTTTGTTTGATGGCAGTGGGCATTGCCGGAGCCGTGTGGCAGAAGCCGGGCTTTCAGCAGCGGGCAAAAACGGCGGCCATGTTGACGGATATTGAGAGCGATCAGTCCAGGGATGTGGCGACGTCTTTTCGCTGGACGATCTGGACGACCAGCGTGCCACGGATGATTGCGGAACACTGGGGCGTGGGCGTGGGTGTGCGCGGTTTCCGCGATGTCTATCCGCGCTATGCGGGCAAAGAACGCGCCGGAGAGGAGGATTTCTTCACGCAGCACGGCGGCACGGTGTTGCACGCGCATCAGGTTGTGCTGGAAGTGTGGAGTGAGACGGGTGTGGTCGGCTTGCTGATGTGGCTGGCGGCGGCGTTCTGGTTGATTCGGCGCTGGCGCGATGCGGCAGAGGCGGCGCGTGTGCGGGCAAGTCCGGCGACGGTGGCGGTGATGGTGACGTTTTTTCCGTTCAATACCCATCTGGGATTTTTTTCTTCGCATTGGGGCGGCTTTTCGCTGATGCTGACGGGGCTGTTTGTCGGCGCGCTGTGTTCCCGCGAGCCGTTGCTGCCCATCAGGCGCAACTTGCGCGAATGCCGCAAGATTCTGGTCATCAAGCACGGGGCGTTTGGCGATTTGGTGCAATCGTTTGGCACGCTGGCCGATATTCGGGCGGATTTGCCGCAGGCGGAAATTACGCTGCTGACCACGTCGACGTATCGCAAGCTGATGGAGCGTTGCCCGTATGTCGACCGCGTGCTGACCGATGCGCGCGCGAAATGGTGGCAGTGGCGGGTGAACCGCCGTTTGTTGCGCACGCTTGCGGTGCAGGCGTTTGACGGCGTCATTGACCTGCAACATTCCGGGCGCGTGCGCTATTACCGCTACGCGCTCTTCCGCGATGCCGTGTGGGTGGGCAAGAGCAGCGCGCCAGCGCCGTCGATGCTGGAATCGTTCCGCTTGCAGTTGCTGGCGGCGGGTATTGCGGTGAAACATTCGCCACAGCCCGATGCGCAGTGGATGGCGGCGGAGATGGATGATTTTCTGCGCCAGCGCGGTGTGCCAGAGCGTTTCGTGTTCCTGGTTCCGGGGTGTTCTGCGGGGCATCCGGAAAAACGCTGGCCGCATTACGCGGCGCTGGCGCAGGCGTTGTGTGAACGCGGCATTGCCGTGGTGAGCGCGCCGGGGCCGGATGAACTGAGCTGGGCGCGCTCGCTGGGCGGGCATGTGTTGCTGCACGAGAACGGCGGCGTGCTGGACTGGTTTGAGCTGGCGGGCGTGCTGCGCCGCGCCGCTTTCGTGGTCGGCAACGATACCGGCCCGAGCCATCTGGCTGCGGCGCTGGGGCGGCGCGGTCTGGCGCTGTTCGGCCCGGCCAGCTCGGCTGCCCGAACCGCGTTGGGGCGGGCGCAATTTGCCGTGCTGGAAGTGGATGACCTCAACAAACTGAGCGTGGAAACGGTGTTGCAGCGCGTCTGCGAGGCGCTTGAACAAGCGTGAACGGGCATGGTGATTTTTATCGTTTCCGTGCTGGGGCTGGCGCTGGGCGCGCTGGCCGGACGCGCGGGCGCGCATCTCTATGCACCGCATTCGACTGCGGAACTGCTGCTGGTGGCGATTCCGTGCTGTCTGGGGGAAATGTTTGTGATTGACAAACTCATCAAGCGATACAAGCGGCTGGCTTTTCTGGATAAGTTGCGGCTCGATGACGAGCCATTTTCATTTTTCAGTGTGGCCTTCTTCGCTGCCTGGTGCATGGTGAATAATTGAATCGTCCGCGTTTTGGGCGGAATGGATGCGGAGGCGGAAAAGATGGAAGCGGTGACGATGCTTGTGCTCGCTGTGCTTGCGGTGCTGGCAGTGGGGGTGCGCGTGGGGCGCGAGGTGCGGGCGAGGCGGCGGCAGGTGGAAGAGGCGGTGGGCGGACGGGAAAAGCTGGCCGATGATTTGCTGCGCGCGACGTTTGGCGCAAGCCGCGCGGAATGGCCGGCGCAGCTTCGGGCGCTGAGGGATGTGGGCGAGGCGCTGTCTCTGTGTTACGCCCAGCTTCGGCCAGAAGATGATGTGGGGTTTTTGGCGAACCCGCACGAACTTTCTGGCGATGCGTTGCTGGAATTGGAGCACTTTATTGTGCAACGCGCCAAAGGGAAGGACGGTTTGCCGGATATCCGGAATGTGGGTGAGCTGATTCGGGTTCTGGCGCAACTGGGTTATTGAAGCGCGGGGCAGGGCGCGGCTTGACGCGGCAATGCAACCGCATTACGATGGGATGCCGTCCATGAGGAGAGAGCCATGCCCGCCGTTCTGCACGCTGAATCCACGCTCACCAGCCGCTATCAGACCACTATCCCCGACCTTGTGCGGCGTGCCCTGAATCTGAACAAGCAAGACAAAATCCGCTACACCGTGCGCCCGGATGGTGACGTGGTGCTCTCGCGCGCCGAGGAGCCGGAAGAGCACAACGACCCGGTGCTGGAACCCCTTCTTGCCCTTCTTGCCCGGGACATTGAAGAGCATCCGGAGCACCTGCGCCCATTGAGCCAGGAGCTTTTGCGGCGCATTGATGACTTGGTGGGCGATGTGAATCTGGACGACGTGGATTTGAATGCGCCGCTGCCGGCCGATGATGACGATGATGAATGACCCCGTGGTGGTGCATGGCTGGAAAATTCTGGCACACCCGCTGCTGTTGGTGCAGATAGAGGCATTGCTGTCCAAGGTGGCAGCATACAAGGCAAAAGACCCCGCCAATTTCCTGAAAAAGAATGCCACGCGGCGGCTGCTTGCCATTAAAAAGCTGATGCTTTCCGCTGTGCCCCTCAACCCTGACGCACCCGAATATCGCCAAGGCAAAACGCTTGGAGAAGAGCACACCGCCTGGCGTCGCGCCAAGTTTTTCCAGCAATACCGGCTGTTTTTCCGTTTTCACAGTGAAGCCAGAATTATTGTGTTTGCGTGGGTGAATGACGAAAAAACAAAACGCGCCTACGGCAGTGCGTCTGATGCGTACCGCGTGTTTGGGCGGATGCTGCACAGCGGCCGCCCGCCCTCGGATTGGGATGCGCTGCTGCGCGAGGCGCAGGGCGCTTGCGGCGAGTTTGCCGCCTTGCTCAAACGGTTGGGCGGCGGTGGGCAATAGCGATTTACAGCGCCCCGGCATCCAGTAGCAGGCGGAGGGTTTCAAGGGATGCGTTGCTGTCGTTTTTGCCGCATCCGAAGGCTTTGGTTTGGGCGCGGGCAGCAGTGGCATGGCGCGGAAAGTGTTGCGGCAAACAAAAACCCCCGCCTGTAAGCGGGGGTTTTGTGGTTCCGGAGCAGTGCGCCGGATTACTGGTGTTCGCCGAGTACGGAGACGGTGATGTGGGTAGTCACGTCGGTGTGCAGGGCGATTTCGATGGTGTTGTCGCCCACCAGCTTGATCGGGCCTTCGGGCATACGCACGGCGGAACGTTCAATGCTGAAGCCTTGCGTGGCCAGCGCCTCGACGATGTCGGCGTTGGTCACCGAACCGAACAGGCGGCCATCCATACTGGCGTTGCGGGTAATCTGCACCATGAGGCCAGAGAGTTTTTCGGCCAGCGCCTGCGCTTCGGCGAGTTTTTCGGCCTGACGGCGTTCCAGCTCGGCGCGGCGGGCTTCAAATTCGGCTTTGTTGGCTTCCGTGGCACGCTTGGCCTTGCCTTTCGGAATCAGGAAGTTGCGGGCGTAGCCGTCCTTGACGGTGACGATGTCGCCCAAGGCGCCGAGGTTGATGACTTTTTCGAGAAGGATAACTTGCATGGTCGTCTCACCCCCGGTTATTTGTGCAGATCGGTGTAAGGCAGCAGGGCGAGGAAGCGGGCGCGCTTGATCGCGGTCGACAACTGCCGCTGGTAATGAGCCTTGGTGCCGGTGATGCGGGCGGGCATGATTTTGCCGGTTTCGGTGATGAAGTCTTTCAGGATGTCGATGTCCTTGTAATCGACTTCGGCAATGCCTTCCGCAGTGAAGCGGCATTGCTTGCGACGCTTGAACAGGCCACGGCCACCGTGGTCGTCTTTTTTCTTGAATTTGCCTTTCGGGTTCATGATGTCATTCCTTGGGTTTCAATGAATTCGATGTGGGTCAGATGCAGTACGGGGCGGCGGTTGCGCAGGCTTTGCGCGGCCAGGAAACCTTCCACACGCAGGCCGATGCCCAGCGGGGCGGCGGCAAGCAGTTGGGCGGGCTCTCCGAGGGCAACGGCGGCAAGCTCTACGCTGACTTCCCGTTCCTGCCCGGCTTCCATTTGCCGGGACTGGTGGGCAAGCGTGCATTGCAAGACCGGAATGCCCGCCGGAGTGTGGCGCAAGGCGTGCTGTTCGCGCAGTGTGGCGCTCAGGCGCAGTGCGTTCACCCGTGCTGACGCGGCTTATTCAGCGGTCTCGGCGCTTTCGGCGCTTTTTTCCGTGGCTTCGCCTTCTTCCGCTGCCAGCGAGCGCGCTTTTTCCTCTTTCATCATCGGCGAAGGCGTGGTGACGGCTTCTTTCTTGTTGATGATGAGGTGGCGCAGCACGGCATCGTTAAACTTGAAGGCGTGCTCGATTTCGGCCAGCGCCTCGCCGTCGCACTCGACGTTCATCAGCACGTAGTGCGCCTTGTGCATTTTCTGGATGGGATAGGCCAACTGGCGGCGCCCCCAGTCTTCCAGACGGTGAATCTTGCCGTCGCGCGCGGTGACGATGCCCTTGTAGCGATCAATCATCGCGGGCACCTGCTCGGACTGGTCCGGGTGGACGATAAAGACGATTTCGTAGTGTCGCATGAATGCTCCTTACGGTTTGTGAAGCCCCCCGCTGCGAAACGGTGGGGCAAGGAAAACGCGCGATTCTAGGACAAAACCGGCGCGCAAGGCAAGTTTTGCGCCGCGCGATTTGCGCTACACTGTGCGCTTTTTGCCAGAGAAGCAGGGGACGGAAATGACCAATGCTGCCGTGAAAATCCATACCGACGATGTCCGCATCCAGGAAATCAAGGAACTCGCGCCGCCCGCGCACGTGCTGCGCGAATTTCCGGCCACGCAAAAGGCGGCGACCACGGCCTTTGAAGCGCGCGAAGCAATTCACCGCATTTTGTACGGTGCCGACGACCGCA
>JAFSWK010000086.1 GCA_017444505.1 Rhodocyclaceae bacterium
GACCGCACCGATTTGGATGACCAGTGGTTCGCGACATTTTCCATGTGCCGCGATTTGATTCGCCAGACGCCGCAGCAGGCGAACAGCCGCGAGGATTTGCAGCGGCTGCTTGGCAGCCGCGCTTCGGGCGGGGTGATTTTCACGACGCTGCAAAAGTTTGGCGAGGGCGGCGGGGCGCTGACGCTGCGGCGCAATGTGGTGGTGATTGCGGATGAGGCACACCGCAGCCAGTATGGTTTCCGCGCGAAGGTGGATGCGGGGCGCGGGACGATTTCTTACGGTTTTGCCAAATACATGCGCGATGCGCTGCCGAATGCTTCGTTCATCGGTTTCACGGGCACGCCGATTGAGGCAGATGATGTGAATACGCCGGCGGTGTTTGGCAACTATATTGATGTCTACAACATCAGCCGCGCGGTGGAGGACGGCGCCACAGTGCCCATTTACTATGAATCGCGGCTGGCGCGCATTGAACTGGATGAGGCGGAAAAGCCGAACATTGACGCCGAGATGGACGAGCTGACCGGCGACGAGACTGAGGCCGAGCGCGACCGTCTGCAAAAGAAATGGGCTACCGTTGAGGCGCTGGCGGGCAGCGAAAAACGTCTGGCACTGGTGGCGCGCGATCTGGTGGAGCATTTTGAGCGCCGCACCGCTGCGCTGGAAGGCAAGGGCATGGTGGTGTGCATGAGTCGGCGCATTTGCGTGGCGCTGTACGACGAAATCATCAAGCTGCGCCCCGATTGGCACAGCACCGAAGACACCACAGGCGCGGTGAAGATTGTGATGACGGGCGCGGCGAGCGACCCGCAGGAGTGGCAGCCGCACATTGGCGGCAAGGCGCGGCGCGAGCTGCTGGCCAAGCGTGCCCGCGACTCCGAAGACCCGCTCAAGCTGGCCATCGTGTGTGATATGTGGCTGACCGGCTTTGATGCGCCCTGTATGCACACAATGTACGTGGACAAGCCGATGCGCGGACACGGGCTGATGCAGGCCATTGCGCGGGTGAACCGCGTGTTCCGCGACAAACCCGCCGGGCTGGTGGTGGATTACATCGGCATCGCGCAGAATCTGCAATCTGCCTTGCAGCAATATTCCGGAGGCGATCAGGAAAACACGGGCATTGATGAAGCGCAGGCCGTGGCGGTGATGATGGAAAAGTACGAAATCGTGCGGGATATGTTCCACGGCTACGGCTACGCTTGCGCCTTGGCCGGTACGCCGCAAGAGCGGCTGGCGATGATGGCGGGCGCGATTGAGTGGATTCTGGAGCGCCAGCAGCAATGGGCGGCGCAGGAAGAAAGCAAAGAGGGCAAGAAAAAGGCGCACCGCCGCTTTGCCGATGCGGTGCTGGCGTTGTCCAAGGCGTTTGCGCTGGCGGCGGCTTCGGACAAGGCACGGGAAATCCGCGAGGAAGTCGGTTTCTTTCAGGCGATTCGTGCTGCGCTGGTTAAAAGCAGCAGCGGTTCGGGCGCTATCCGGCAAGAGCGCGAGTGGGCGATTGCCCAAATCGTCAGCCGCGCCGTCATTTCCACGGAAATTGTGGACATCCTCAAGGCCGCCGGTATCCAGTCGCCCGATATTTCCATCCTCTCGGACGAGTTTCTCGCCGAGGTGCAGCAGATGGAAAAGAAAAACCTTGCGTTGGAGGCTCTGCGGAAATTGCTGGGGAACAGCATCCGCTCGCGCAGCAAGACCAATGTGACGGAAAGCCGCAAGTTTTCCGAGCGTCTGGAAGATGCGGTGGCACGCTACCACGCCAACGCCATTACCGCCACAGAGGTGATTCAGGAGCTGATTCAACTGGCGCGAGATATTCGCGCGGCGCGTCAACGCGGCGAAGAACAGGGGCTGACGGACGAAGAAATCGCTTTTTACGATGCACTGGCCGAAAACGAAAGCGCAGTGCAGGCGATGGGCGACGCGCAGTTGCGCGTGATTGCCCACGAGCTGCTCACCAGCCTGCGCGAGAACGTCACCGTGGACTGGTGGAAGCGCGAGCAGGCGCGCGCCAAGATGCGCGCCCTCGTCAAGCGCATCCTGCGCAAATACGGCTATCCGCCAGACTTGCAGGCCGCCGCCGTGCAAACCGTGCTGCAACAGGCCGAGGCGCTGCTGGTGGAAATAACAGCAAGCGGTGCGTGATTGGGTATCACTCAGTTGCCGCAACCCGCCCCCGCACAACAAAAAACGCGGCCTGTCACGGGCCGCGTTTTTTGTGGTTTGCCGGTGATGCGGCAGCGCGATCAGCCTTCGTCTGCGGCGCCTGCGCCGGTGGGTTGGAGGACGTCGGGCTGGATTTCGACCGGGTAGCGGGTGCGCAGGGCGGACAGGAAGGCTTCCACTTCCTGCGCGGCCAAGGCGCTGCGATAGGCGCGGCGCAGGGCGGCCAGGCGGGGGTCGTCTTCGGTGACTTCCGGACGTTCCACTTTTTCAATGCGGAAGACGCCATAGCCGCCGCCTTCCAGCGCCGCGCCGACGTAGGTCGGCAGGGTTTGCGCGTTCGCTGAGAATACGGCGGAAATCGCTTCCTGCGGCAAGGGTTCGGCTTCTTCGTTTGCGCGTTCCAGCGTTTGCGCGGGCGGCCATTTGGTGTCTGCCGCTTCGCCTTTTTGCAGTTGCGCCAGCAGCGCCTCGCCCGCTTCGCGCGCCATGCGGGCGGCGGCGTCTTGCCGCATCTGTTTTTCAATCTGCGCTTTGACTTCGTCAAACTCCGGTACGCGCGCCGGTTCATATTGCAGCACGCGCGCGGCAACCTCGACGCCTCGGGCGATTTCGATGGCTTCGGTATTGTTGCCGCCCTTCACAGCGTCTGCATCAAATACGGCGGCGCGCAACTGGGCGGAATCAAAGGGGGCGGGGGCGGCATCGCGGTCCAGCCAGTCGGATTCCTGCACTTTCAGGCCAAACTGTTTGGCCACGGGGTCGAGCGAGTCCGGATGTTCATAGACGAGGTTGGAAAACTGTTCGTCGGCGTTGGCATAGGCGCGCACGGCTTCTTGCTGGCGCAGCGTCTCGGCAATTTCTTCGCGCACTTCCGCCAGCGGGCGGTAGGTTTCCGCACGGGTTTCTTGCAGTTGCAGGATGTGAAAACCGGCGGCGGTTTCCACGATGTTGCTCAGTTCGTTGGGCGTTTGCAGGGCGAAGGCGGCGTGGATGAAGGTGGCATCCAGCCCGCCGCCGTTGAGCGTCAGCCAGCCGAGTTCGCCGCCTTGCTGGGCGGTGGAGGCGTCGGCAGATTTTTCTTTCGCCATTTGCGCGAAACGTTCCGGCGATTGTTTCAGTTCTTCCAGCAAGGCTTGCGCTTGTTCGCGGGCTTGCGTTTTGGCGTCCGCGCCGTCGCCTGCGGCAATCAGGATGTGACGCACGCGCCGTCCGGCGGGCTGGTCGGTGAAGCTGGCGCGGTTGGTTTCGTAGTATTGCGCGATGTCTTCGTCGCTGACTTTCACCTGTTCGCGCAGCGCCGATTCATCGAGCACCACATATTGCGCTTTCAGGCGGGCGCGGATTTCAAAACGCTGCGGGTTTTCGTCATAGGTCGCCTTGACTGCGGCGTCATCCAGCGTGACTTTCGATTCAAAGTCGGCGGGCGCAAAGCGGCGCACATTCACCGTGCGCTTTTCCAGTTGCGCGCCGAGCACTTCTTCGGCCAGCGACAGGGGCACGAAGGCCGAGTCGGAGACGGTATCAATCGCTTGCTGCAAGCGCATGTTGACCGCTTGCGAGGTTTCAAACTGCACCGGTGTTTGCCCAAGCTGCGCCAGACGCTGCACGTACAACTGCTGCGAAAAACGCCCGTCTTGCTGGAAGGCCGGTTCCGCAGCAATCAACTGGCGCAGGTTTTCGGGCAGCGTCACCAGCCGCTCGTCCTGCGCGTATTGCACCAGCAGGCTACGGCGCACGAGGTCTTCCATCACCGAGGTGCGGAAGGCGGCGGAGTTGACCAGCTCGGTCAGTTGCGCGCTGCTTTCGCCCCCAAACTGGCCGCGCAGCCGCTGCTGGGCGTCGCGCAAGGCGGTGTCGAACTGCTGCGCGGTAATTTTCAGATGGCCGACCTTGGCGACTTCCCGGTCGCCCGGCGAGGAGGCGAAATAGGCGTCCAGACCAAAAACGGCAAACGGCAGGGTCAAAATCACCAGAATGACTTGGGAGACGCGGGGATTGTTGCGGATGACATCAAACATGGACATGGAAAACAGCTCCCTGAACGGCGCGCAGGCGGCGGCTGAAAAGTGGCGGATTATCGCACGAAGCAAAGTCCCCCCGGCAGGAATCGAACCTGCATTTGCCGCTTAGGAGGCGGCCGTCCTATCCATTGAACGACGGGGAGTACGGCAAAACACAAAGGCCCTGCAAACGCAGCGCTTGCAGGGCCTCTGGCAACTGGGGCGGCATACCGGGTTCGAACCGGTGACACCTGGAATCACAATCCAGTACTCTACCAACTGAGCTAATGCCGCCATCTCAGGCACCGCGCCGCACACGGCGACACAGCGCAAAAAAACCTCTGGATTCACTGGCCTGCCCGACAGGAATCGAACCTGTAACCCCCGGCTTAGAAGGCCGGTGCTCTATCCAGTTGAGCTACGGGCAGTTGCGCCCGGGAATCAGCCGGTGGTCGGGGCGGAGGGATTCGAACCCCCGACATCTTGCTCCCAAAGCAAGCGCGCTACCGGGCTGCGCTACACCCCGCGGCTCGTGCCCGTCTTACGGTCGCACATTTGCGGCCTCTCCGACGCACTCAAACATTATAAAAACGATAGCGGAAAATGTCAAATACGGCAAAAGTGTATCCTGTCGCCTGACGTGGTATAATACATTACAGGCGAAGGATGTTTCATACATAAGGTTCTGTTCTGACGCAATGTTAAATTTTAATCCCGATAACTTAACAATGAAGGAAGCACTTCACAAATATGTTGATCTGACCGTCACCATTCGCGAAATGTCGACGCCGCAGCTGAGCGAGGTTCCGGGAGCTGCCGCATACCGCGAAAAACTGCTGCAGAACTTTTTACGGATCGGCGAAATCTCAAGGCGGAACGTGTATCTGCTGGAGCGCTATTTCTTCCCCGTGATCAATGCGGACAGAATACTCACTTCGGAAGAGACCGAGGCGCTGCAGTCGTTTCTCAGGGAAATGCTGGACGACCAGAAGATGGAAAACCAGGATCTCCCGCTGATTCTGAGGGTCACACGGCGTCTACTGGAGGATGCACGGCGGAAAAACGATCCGGACGCACACGTCAGGGCGCTCGATGTTTTTATTTCCGCATCCTATATGATCATCGAAATGACGGCACGCTTTGCCGATTGCAGCGATTCGTGTGCCCGTTTCTCCGAAGAAGGCATTGCCGCCGCACGCGAGATGCTGGCCTGTCTGGAGCCCGAACGGTTTTCCGCACTTTCCCTGAAAAGCAGGGAGCTGGTGCTGATCAATTCCAGTTATGCGCACAGTCTGTATCTGATTCCGTCGTTGAAGGAAGATGAAACAAAAAAAGAAGAACTTCTTGTGCTGCTGCAACGGTCAAACGCGTTAAAAGACGATGCGTTTTATGTGGAACAGACGCCCGGGTACGACTGGCGTCTGCATGACTATATTACCCTGCAGTATCTTACCAACCTGACCGATTTCAACAACCGTTATGCGTTTTCCAAAGAACAGTTGGACCTGATATATACTTTCTCCGAACGCTATTACACGTTGTATCAATCGGATCCGAAACTGTTTGGCCGATACGCGCCATACGAGGATGTGCTCCGTGCGGTTGCCCGCAACCGCTATCTGACCGGACACACGGATGTGACAGCGTATCGACAGACGCTTTTGAACATCATCAACATGACAGGCCGGGACGAGTTTTCCTTTTATGAAAACACCATGCTGTTCAGCTGTCCCGTGGAATACATTCTGACGCTGGATCCCGAACACCTGTCACCGGAGGACGGGGCACGGATCACGTCGTTTTACAAGGACATGACGGCCTATCTGCACCGCATGCCAAAGCTCGGCAATCTGACCTTCCTGTTAACGGATCTGACGCATGTCATTAATACCTTTGTGGAAGTGGAAGGCGGCGTGGGTTTTGAGCGGTTCTGTCTGGATCTTTTGGCCTGTGTGCATCCGCCGACCTATGTCCATGCGCTTTCGGTTGCCGATATCGCCCGTGTTCTGACAAAAAATCTGTATTACCTGCAGCCGGAGCTTTTGTCAAAGATCCCCGGGTATCCGGATGCGGAAGCCATGGCGGACTTTGCCTGGCATGCCGGGTTGTGCCACGACTACGGCAAGCTGTTTCTGGTGGAAACGATCATCACCTACGGCAGAAATCTGTTTGACGAGGAGTTTGAGTGGATCCGCGCTCATCCGCAGATCGGCGCGCGCATGCTCTCGAAGTTCCGGCAGACCAAATGCTATGCACCTGTGGCGTTGGGACACCACAGGTGGTACAACGGGAAACTCGGATATCCGGACATTCCGACGCCCGAGGATTCGCCATTCGGCATATTGGTGGAGCTTGTTACCTGTGCCGACTGCATTGATGCCGCAACGGATGACGTCGGCCGTTCCTATAAACGGGGGAAAATGCTGGAGGATGTCGCAAAGGAAATCGAGAACGGAGTCGGCAGCCAGTATGCACTGTTTCTGATGCCGCTTTTACAGCATGAAACGGTCTTTGAAGAACTGCAGCATATCTTAAGTGTGGGACGGGACGAAAACTATCTGCATACGTATAAAACACTCGCGAAGGTCATGAAGGTTATCTGACGCCTATCTGACCCACAGCATACGCATGCTGTTTAAGATGGCAAGAACCGCAACCCCCACATCCGCAAACACGGCAGCCCACATTCCGGCAAGGCCCAGTGCGCCGAGGATCAGCACCAGCACCTTTACGCCGATCGCAAACACGACATTGATCCGCACAATCGACAGGGTTTTCCGCGCGATGCTGATCACGTCCGCGATCTTTGCGATGTTATCGTCCATCAAAACAATATCCGCCGCTTCGATGGCCGCGTCCGAACCGATCGCGCCCATGGCGAAGCCGACGTCGGCGCGCATCAGCACCGGCGCGTCGTTCACGCCGTCTCCCACAAATGCAACGGTTCCTCCGCCGGACAACAGCTGCTCCACCGCGGTCACCTTGTCCGCAGGTAAGAGTTCCGCGTGTACTTCATCAACGCCGCAGGAAGCTGCAACGCTTTCCGC
>JAFSWK010000087.1 GCA_017444505.1 Rhodocyclaceae bacterium
CCCTGCTTCCTCTGCCGTGATGCCGAAGGCGGTCGACATTTTGGCAGCGAGGTCGACGAAGGCTTGCTGCTTTTCAATCGGGATGCCAAGCTGCCCGCCCGCCGCCGCGATTTGCGCCAGTTCGTCGGCGGCCAGCGGCAGGCTTTTCGTCATCTTGCGGATGTTCTCGCCCAGCGCGGCAATTTGCGCATCGGTGCCATCGGCGACTTTGGCAACGCCCGCCATCGCCGCTTCAAACTTGACCGCCTCGCCCGCAACTTTCGCCAGCCCCGCAAACGACCCGGCAACGCCTGCCATCGCCTCCTTCGCATTCAACAGAGAATCCGTCCAGCCGTTCGTTTGCTTTTCCAGCTCGCGGATGCGTTCCTGCGTTCTCAGCGCCGCTTGCGCCAGTTCCGCGCTGGTGAGCTTGCCGGATGATTTCAGCCGCTCATAAGCCGCTTTGGTTGCGTCAATTTCTTCCTGTATCTCTTGATGCGCGCGCAGCCCCAGCAGGTCTTTGTCGGCGGCTTCGGCGCTGAGTTTCTGGTACACCTCCCAAAGCTCGCGCATCCGTTCGTCAAGCTCTTCCACATTTAGCTTGCCATCGGCTGCCTGTTGGCGTAACTTTTCCAGTGCGTCAAAGTCCGCGCTACGGCCAAGCTCTTGCAGGGTCTTTTTGATGGCGGCGTTCAGCGCCTCAATATTGCCCACACCGTCGCGGGTGTCAATATTGATGCGGATTTTCGTTTCAAGAGTAGAGGGTGCCATGATGAAAACTCAGAAGAAACGCGAGCATGTAAAAGGCGCTTGGTGGTACATCGCATTTACGCTTGCTTTCGTAGCATGGTGCGCGGAAACCGGAAGGAATCCCGGCGATATTGCAAACGGCATAGTGGGGTCGGGGATTTTCCTTGTCATGGGGTTGGTGTTTTTCTGCGCCATCATCGGCATCGTCGGCGGCATACTTGGCGGCGGGGGCAAATAATCACTCCCCAAACACCGTCACCCGCATTGCGGCCAGCCGGTCGACCAGGTCGTTGAGGGTGTCTTCGAGGCGGTCGAGTTCGGCGCGGATGTCGGTGTCCTGGAAGCGGGTCTGGAAATACTGCGCGGCGGCGGCAATCGCGTCGTCAATCGTCGCGCCCGCCCAGATGTATTCATGCACGCCAGATAGCGCAGCGAGCAGGCGCGGCAGGCCGTCCAGGACAATCAGCAGGCGGTCGGCGTCCGTGGTGTCGTCCGAGGAATGGACGGCGTCCACGGCGTGCAGGTAGCGCACGGCGGCGATGATTTCAGAGACGCGCAAGGGGCCTGCTCTGCCCTGTGCGCAGATCTGCGGCAGGTGAATGCCGTAGACGTCGCGGAAGTTGCGTTTGTGCGCATCGGCGGCGCGGGGGGCGCGCGGGGTTTCGGCGACGGTTTTGGATGCCAGGCGGGTGCGGGTTTTTTTGGTCATTGCGGGTTCTCCGTGATTCCATAGATTTCTTCACGCACGCGGCGCAGCGTCTCGGCGTCCAGGCCGCTGCCTGCGCGCGCTTTGCTTTCCATCTCGGCCAGCTTCGCGGCCACGGCGTCCGTGACCTGGCGCTGGTGCCGTTTCAACGCGATACTGGCGCGGGTGAGCGTGGCGATGTTTTTGGCGGCGGACGAGAGCAGCCCGACGCGCTCGCTCGGGTCGTCCGCGTCCGTGGCTTCTTGCAGGTTGACGATGGTTTCAAACAACTCCGACTGCACCAGCGCCATCACCGCCTCGCTGCGCACGTCTTTCTCGTCGCCGACCTGCTCGCTGATGAGCCGCGCGGCCTCGGTGGACAACGCTGCGCTTTGGCGTTTTGCCGCCGGCAGGCGGACTCCGGAAAACAAGGTGTTGTTTTCTCTCCGGGCGGGCGTAAAACCATTCATCAACAAAATTGCGCCGTTCGTTAGCACCCGTTAGCGACGCGGAAATTCTGTAAATTTCAATAAAAACAATGAGCTAACGATTTTCCCTGTCTCTCTCGCGGGAATCTGGCGCAAAAGCGGTTTTTTCTCCGTCCGAATCGCACTACACTGCGTTTGCCGCGTACCCCACCATTTCATCGCGAAGGCGCTTCCGCAAACAGAAACAGCATTCATCCCAATTACGGCACTACAGGGACGGCACTCCCGGCCTGCCACGAAGGAGGATCTGATCATGCATACCCCCACCCCCGCATCACTATCCTTGCCCGTCTGCTGCTCACCTTGAGCTGCACCGCTACCGGGCTGGTTTCCACCGCACAGGCCGAGGTTCAAGGTCTAGATCTGACTGTTCCCGTCGCCCAGGAGCCCATCGGGCGCAGCACAGGGTTGGCTCCGAACGTGTTGGTGGTTCTGGATGATTCGTCATCCATGGATAAAAACTTCACCCCGGATGACCTCAACATCAAAATCGAACAACAAATGCCCAACGTGCCCAAAAGCATGAGCACGACGCGCAACTCGAATGGCGGCAAACTGTACTACCCGGGCGGGCATCTCTTTGGAGGCCGTTTCTGGTACGACTCCAAGGTGAACATTCCGCTCAATACCATCCGCTTTGAACCCAACAAGGTCTATCTGCCCTAGCCCACCGGCGAAGCCCGTCCCTCGCCGGATGCGGACTTGCCGCGCATGAAAGAAACAATGGCCGAGCGCATCAGCAATCGCCGCACCCGCATTTACGTTCCCAAACGAGACCTTCTTGGCCGCTGGCAGGTCAACCAGAATGGCGAGACTATTTCCAGCTGGATCAATGGACACAAAGCCACCGTAAATACCCACGGCACCTGGGGTTCGCTGCCGCCGCTCTACATCCAGCGCCACAACGAACAGAACATCAAACGTATCCACGGCGGCGAGGATGACGCCAGCAAAATCGGCAACTACTTCATCATCAACTTCATCGTTGATACCAGCGGCAACTACCACCATACCGAAGTGTATGCCATGAATGATAATGACGACTGGGATCAGGATTCCTCGCTCACCAGGGAATACGGCAGCCACAAAGCCTGGCCGGAAGGGCAGGAGTTTGTCTTTACCGACAAGGACGGCAAGGTGCTCTACAAAGGCACGCCCAAAAAGCTGTTTGAAAACTACACGAACTTTCTCTTCTATCACAACAGCCGCATGAGTCTGGCCAAAGGCTCGCTGCTGGAATCCTTCGCGGCGCGCGATGAGCAAATCCGCGTCGGTTTCACTTCCATCAACTACCAGGCGCCCGCCGCCCAGACACAAGTATCGCCCTCCAGCGCTGCCCGGGCCATCAAATACCGCATTCCGGTAGGCAATGAAGACGGCCTGTTTACCACCGCAAACCGCAATGCGTTCTTTGACCAGGTGCGCGCCTGCGGCGTCTACGGTCTTACGCCGCTGAAATACGCCCTGCACACCGCGGGTCAGTATTACAGCGATACCTCGCCCAGCGTCCCCTACGGCGGCAAAAAAACGCACTCCTGCCGCCAGAACCTCACCATTTTGGTGACGGGCGGCTATTACAACGACTATTCCAATAGCTGGGGCGATCTGGATCGCGTATCCAGCAGCACGACGATTTACGCTGCCAACGGTGCGCGCTACCGCTATGAAGCCAGCGCGCCATACCGCGATGGTCCTTCCACCAAACGTTCCAATACGCTGGCCGACATCGCCATGCACTACTGGATGAACGACCTGGTGGCCGACAACAGCGCGGCAGGTAAAAACAACGTTCCCGTCACCGGGCGCGACCCCGCTTTCTGGCAACACATGCGCACCTACGCCATTTCCTTCGGCGTGGCCGGTTCGCTGGATGTCAAACGTCCCGCGCCGGGGCTGCCGGGATCTTCTACGAACACTTGGCCGCAGCCGCAAATTGACCACGTACATGGCGCGGACGATCTCTGGCACGCCACGGTCAATAGCCGCGGCCTGTATTTCAGTTCGGAAGACGGTCCGAGCCTTTCGCGCGCGCTGACTGCGATTCTGGAGGAAGCCAACCCCGGTCGCGGTCCTGGTTCGACCAACGCTGCCAGTTCCTATCTCTTCACCGACAAGAAGTCCGGCGAGGTGCTCCAGTTTGCCGCGACCTATAACGCTTCGGATCTTTCCAGCAGCTTGAATGCGTGCAAACTCGGCGATGTTTGCAACGATGACAGTGCCGTATGGAGAGCCAGCTATCGTCTGGAAGAGACGTACCGCTCCGCGCAAGCGCGCAGCATCCTGGTGCATACCGGCAGCAACGCCCTGGCTTCTTTCGAGTGGAACAACCTTTCCAGCGAACAAAAACAGGTGCTGGCCAATGGCAATGACGAGCTGGGTCAGGATACCGTGCGCTATCTGCGCGGCGATACCTCGCTGGACGGCGCGCCCATTGCGCATCCGGACAGTAGCGATCCGGCAAACGTCACCTGGCGCATGCGCGCGGAACTGAATGGTTCGCCGGGGCGCAATGTGCTGGGCATGATTGTGCATGGCACGCCGACTTTCATCGGCGAGCCGGAAGACATCCGCACGGGCCTTTCCGCCACGCTGGACGGCTATGACGCCTTCCAGAAGGCGAACAAGAATCGCCCCGGAGTGCTCTATGCCGCCGCCAACGACGGCATGGTGCACGCCTTCGTCACCGAGCGCAGAACCATGGCGGTGACCTCTGGCAGCATCACTACGACCCGCACCTTTGAGGCGGGCGACGAGTTGTTTGCTTTCATCCCGTTGGCGGCCATCAATAAAAACATGCGCGATTTCATTCGTCCGTCCTTTGAAATCAACCAGTACTATCTGCTCGATGGGGAGTTGAACTATTCCGAGGTCAAAATCGGCGGCGAGTGGAAAACCGTGCTGGTCGGCTCAATGGGTACGGCGGGCGCGCCTCCCAATGGTTCCCCCGCGGTCTTTGCGCTGGATGTGACCAACCCCGGCAATCCCAAACTGCTGTGGGAAAAAACCGCTCCGGCAATGGGGCAGACCATGGGGCGCCCGGTGATTGCGCCGGTGGGCGATGGCAAGTGGTCGGTGTTTATCGGTTCGGGGCCGAACCAGTCGGCCTCCGAGTCGAAATCTGCCGTTCTGCAAATTGACCTGGCAACCGGCAATGTCACCACCTTGCAAGGCGGCGATATGGGTACGTCCAACAAAGCCGGCATCCTTGGCCTGCATGTGGTCGATACCGACCGCGACAACTATGCCGATACCATCTATGCCGGTGATTTGGCAGGGAACGTGTGGAAGATTTCCAACGTCGATGGCAAGGCCGCAGGCGGCGCCCGCTACACCAAGCTCTTCCGTGCTTCGCGGGCGATCACTTCTCCGCTTACCAGCACCGTGGATAAAAGCGGCGTGCGCTGGCTGTTCTTCGGAACGGGGCAGGCGCTCACCGATGATGACCTCACCGATAAACAAACCCAGCACGTCTGGTATGGCATTCAGGATACGGATGCCGAGGTCAAGGATAACGAGCTGGTCAGCCGCAGTTATACGGTCGTTCAGGTTCAACGCAATTCACTTAGCGCGCCGGAAGACGCAGTCGTCATGAACTACGCTGCCGATGGCGATATGGATGGCAAGAAAGGCTGGAAGATTCCGCTCAACCAGAGCGGCGACCGCGCCAACCCCGGCTACATGGTGCTGCAAAGCCGTATCCGCAACGGTCTGCTGGTCGGCCAGATGAACTTTTCCGCCAATAATGAGCCGAGCTGCGAAGGTCTGGAAACCTCTTCCCGCCTGATGGTGCTGGATCCCTTCACCGGCAGCGTGTCGTCTTCAAACACGTTCGGCAACATCGATGTGAATGATGACGGTGAGGTCGATGAAAAAGACCTCTACGGCGGCTCTGGCAGCTCCGGCGGCGGCTCTACGGGCGGTGGCAATGGCCCCTTGCCTATCGTTGGCCTGAAGTTCGGCGATGGTGAGCTTTCCGGCTCTATCCTGATTGTGCAGGAACAGCGCACGAAAGCTGGCAGCGGCGGCGGTAGCGGTCA
>JAFSWK010000088.1 GCA_017444505.1 Rhodocyclaceae bacterium
GATCACTGGCATTATGGGACGGTTGTTCAGCCCTACGATTTTCGCGGTCTGGAACAACTGCTGGTAGATTTTCATCACGCAATGAAGAGGTGGAACGATGAACACGGTATTGATTGATGTCTGTCCGGTGGCGCTCTCCATGGCAAACATGCTCCAGACTGTGCGCAGCGGCAAGCCAGAGCGCGAGGCGCGCATTCGCTTTGCATCGTTTGACTTGCTATGGAAAACCCTGACGCCGAACCGGATGCAGTTGATCCAGGCGCTGACTGGCGCAGGTCCCACCGGAGTGCGCGAACTGGCGCGGCGCGTGGGGCGCGACGTGCGCGCCGTGCACGCCGACTGCGTGCGTCTGGCAAAAACCGGCGTCATCGACAAACTGGAAGACGGCAAACTGCTCTTCCCCTACGATGGCGTGCGCGTAAATTTTGAAGTGCCCAAGGCAGCTTGAACATGGACGCCGCCGCGCCGCCGCCGAAGCCGTCGACAGACCGGCTCCGGCGCAAGGCCGGATTCAGGCTCCCTCTGGGAGGGAGCTGTCGGCGAAGCCGACTGAGAGAGGGCGCGGGGCGGGGGTAGAAGCATCACCGGCGGGGTTTTTGTGCGCACGGCGTTTCCGTGCGCGCGATGCGGCATGGGCTTTCTGTTTTGTCATGCAGCAATGCGTTCGTCTTCGTATTTGCCGCTCAGTTTCAGCCCCAGTGCGCCCCAGGCGAGGGAAATTGCGCTGCCGACGAGCAGGGTGCCGCCTGCGCCCAGGCGTGCCAGCGTCCAGCCTTCGGCTTGGGCGGAGAGCATGTCGCCGCCGCGATAGACGACGGTGTCGAGGAAGTTTTTCACCTTGTATTTCTCCTCGGCGCCCAGTGGCACGAAGAGCATTTCGCGCGCCGGTTTCACCAGTGCGTATTCCCCGATGCGGCGCACGCTCATGACCAGCGCAATCGCCCAGAAAGCCGGATGCGCCCAGGCGAGCAACGCAAAGCCTGCGGCCACAACAAAGCCCAGCAAGCCCAGTAGCCATTTCATGCCCAGATGGTGGGCGATTTTCGCGGTGAGGAAAATCTGGATGAAAAAACTCGCCGCCTGCACAATCAGCTCAATATCGGCAAAGGCCGCCCGGCGCGCTTGCGTGTCCGCGAAGGTGACGTACACCACCCGCCCCTGCTCCATGTAGAGAAAGGTACTGACGCTGGTGAGCAGCAGCACAAAGCCCACGAACAGGCGCAGGTGCGCGGATGCGGCGAGGATGCGCAGCCCTTGCAGCGGATTGCAGGTCGGCAGCGGGCGGGAAAATCGTTCCTGAAACCGCGCCCGCTCGTTTTCTTCCGCAAGCAGGCTCAGTGCCGCGTTCATCAGGGCGTTTTTCAGCCACAAGGCAAAGAGCAGCAAAAAGGCTGAAAGGAAAATGAAATGTTCGCTCGCCACGCCCTGCAAAAAGCCCACTGCGGCAGAGCCGGCAATGCCGCCCAGGCTCGCGCCGGCGCTGAGGATGCCGAACATGCGCTGGCTCTGTTCGCGGTTGAAAACGTCTGCCAGCACGCTCCATCCCGAACTGATGACGGCGAGGTTAAAGACGCTGACCCAGACGTAAAACACCCGACACAGGGCGGCAAAGCCCGCATCCTCTTCGCCAATGAGTTTCATGGCGACGAAAAACAGCAGCAGATTGACGGCGAAAAACGCAAAAATGGCGTCCGTGTACAGCCTGCGCCGCACGCGCCCGCTGACCCACATCGCCGCCAGCGAGCACAACAGCGTGGCGACAAACGTGGCCGTAAACAGCCATTTCAGTTCCTCCGTGCCGCCCTGAATGCCCAGCGCGTCCCGAATCGGGCGCAGCAGCGCGTAGGCCAGAAAGAGCGAAAACACAAACAGAACGCCCAGCACCAGCAGCCGCAGTTCGCCGCGTTGCAGGCTGAAGAGCGAAAGCAGCTTGTCGCGCGCGTTTGCCATCATGGGAAAAGATGCCCGCCTCGCCGTCCGGCATCAGCCGAGTGCGGCGATTTGCTGCATGTCTTCATCGCTCAACGCAAAATCGAAGATGCTGAGGTTTTCAATCATGCGCGCGCGTCGGGCGGTTTTGGGAATGGTGATGATGTTGCGCTGAATCTGCCAGCGCAAAATCACCTGCGCGGCGGTTTTGCCGTACTTTTCTCCGATGCGGGTGAGCGTTTCGTTCTTCAGGATGCGCGTATCCCCCGTGCCGAAGGGCGAATAGCTCTCCGTGGCGACACCGAGTTTGTCCAGCGCCGCCTGCGTTTGCACTTGCTGGTGAAACGGGTGCAGCTCAATCTGGTTGAGCGCCGGTTTCACCGGAAATTCTTCGCACAACTGCGCGACCAGTTCGGTGCTGAAATTGCTCACGCCGATGGCTTTGGCGCGCCCTTGTTCATGCAGCGCGCAAAACGCCGCCCAGATGCTTTTGATGTCGCCATAGGGGGCGTGAATCAGGTAGAGGTCGACGTAGTCCATCTGCAACGCTTTCAGGCTCTTGGCAAATTCGCGCTTGGCCGCTTCGCCGTCTGCGTCCATGCCCCACATCAGTTTGGTGGTGACAAACACCTCTTCGCGCCGCAAACCGCTGGCGCGCACCGCTGCGCCGACGATGTCTTCATTGCGGTAGTAAGCGGCGCTGTCGATATGGCGATAACCGACTTCCAGCGCGGCTTCGATGGCCTGTTGCCCGTCGCGCCCGCGCACGTTCCAGGTGCCATAGCCGAGGATGGGAATGTGGACGCCGTTGTTCAGCACGTAATCCGGTACTGCGTTTTGCATGTTTGTCGTCTCCGTGGGATTGGCAAACAGCGCGCGTGCGCCCAGCATCGCCGCGCCGCCTGCGAAAAGGGATTTTTTCAGAAATGTGCGTCGCTTCATGGTCTTGCTCCTGCGTCTGCCTGCCGCGCGGGGCGCGGCGTGGCGGGTGCGGGCGAGTATGCCACAGGCGCGGGGCACGAGGATGCACCGCCGAAAGCATCCGCGCCGGTGATAAAATCGCCCGCTTCCCCTTTCTGCCGCCCGCTCGCCTGTCTCATGCAGTTTCTGGGTTTCACCCTGCCAAACAATCTTTTCGTCGCGCCCATGGCGGGGGTGACGGATCGTCCCTTTCGCCAGCTCTGCAAGAAAATGGGCGCGGGGCTGGCAGTCTCGGAAATGGTCACCAGCAATTCGCTGCTCTACGGCAGCGCGAAAACCCGCCGCCGCGCCAACCACGCGGGCGAGGTCGAACCCATTTCGGTGCAGATTGCCGGTGCCGTGCCCGAAATGCTGGCCGAGGCGGCGCGCTACAACGCCGAGCGCGGCGCGCAGATTATCGACATCAATATGGGCTGTCCGGCCAAGAAGGTCTGCAACGTCATGGCAGGCTCGGCGCTGATGCAAGATGAGGCGCTGGTCGAGCGCATCTTGCGCGCCGTGGTGCGCGCCGTGCCCGAGACGCCAGTAACGCTCAAAATCCGCACCGGCTGGAACCGCGAACAGCGCAACGCGCCGCAAATTGCCCGCATTGCCGAAGACTGCGGCATCCGCGCGCTGGCCATCCACGGGCGCACGCGCGCCGACCAGTATCGCGGCGAAGCCGAATACGACACCATCGCGCAAGTGAAATCGCGCGTGTCGATTCCCGTGATTGCCAATGGCGACATCACCACGCCTGAAAAGGCGCGCCATGTGCTCGACTACACCGGCTGCGACGGCCTGATGATTGGCCGCGCGGCGCAGGGGCGCCCGTGGATTTTCCGCGAAATCGCCCATTTTCTGGCCACCGGCGAGCATCTGCCCGCGCCGCTGGTCTCTGAAATCCACGCCGTGTGCCGCGCGCATGTGCTGGATTTGTATGATTTTTATGGCGTCGATTGTGGCGTGCGTATTGCCCGCAAGCACATTGCCTGGTACACCAAAGGGCTGGCGGGTTCCGCCGCCTTTCGCCGCCGCATGAATGAATGGGATGTGCCCGAAGGTCAACTGGACGCGGTCGATGAATTTTTCACCGCCCAGGCGCGCGCATCCTGCCATCTGCGTTATGACACGGCGTCTGCCGTCACCGAGGAAACGGTATGAAAACCACTCCCACACATTTGCAGGAAAATTCCTGCATGTCGCTGGCCGAATGCGTGCGGCGCACGCTGGACGAAAGCCCGATTGACCCCGACAGCCCGCTGACCACGGATTTGCACGCGCTGGTCATTCAGAGCGTGGAACGTCCGCTGCTGGCCTGGGTGCTGGAAAAAACCGGCAACAACCAGACCAATGCCGCCCGTCTGCTGGGCATCAACCGCAACACGCTGCACCGCAAGCTGGCGCAGTACAACATGCTCTAACGCGCCCTTCCCTTTCTTTTTTCCGGATTGCCCCATCATGAAAATTTCCCAAGCCCTGCTCAGTGTTTCCGACAAACGCGGCCTCGTTGATTTTGCCCGTGGCCTGCACGAACTGGGCATCCGCCTGCTCTCAACCGGCGGCACGGCCCGCGCGCTGCTGGATGCCGGTCTGCCCGTGACCGAAGTCGGCCAATACACCGGCTTTGCCGAAATGCTCGATGGGCGCGTAAAAACCCTGCACCCGAAAATTCACGGCGGCATTCTCGCCCGCCGCGATTTGCCCGAACACATGCAGGCGCTGGAAGCGCACGGCATCGAGCGCATTGACCTGGTCGTCGTCAACCACTATTCCTTCGTGCAAACCATCGCCCGCGCGGACTGCACGTTTGCCGAGGCAATTGAAAACATCGACATCGGCGGCCCTTCGATGGTGCGCGCGGCGGCGAAAAACCACGGCGACGATGCGGGCGGCGTGGGCATTGTCACCGACCCGGACGACTACCCCGCGCTGCTCGCCGAGCTGCAACAAAACCACGGCGCGCTGAGCACGGCCACGCGCCGCGCGCTGGCGGCCAAAGCCTTCACCCACACCGCGCGCTATGACGCTGCCATCGCCAATTACCTCACCGGCCCCGCGCACGTCCAGCAGCCCAGCGATTTTCCCGCCGCCTTGCAGCTTGCCTTCGACAAGATGGAAGAACTGCGCTATGGCGAAAACCCGCACCAGCGCGCCGCCTTTTACCGCGACGCGAACGCCGGTGCAGGCGGCATTGCCCGCGCCGAGCAACTGCAAGGCAAGGCGCTTTCCTACAACAATCTGGCCGACGCCGATGCCGCTTGGAACGCCGTCTGCGCCTTTGCGCCGCAAACGCCCGCCTGTGTCATCGTCAAGCACGCCAACCCCTGCGGCGCGGCGCTGGCCGAATCTGCCGAAGCCGCCTACCGCCGCGCCTTCGCCACCGACCCCACGTCCTCTTTCGGCGGCATCATCGCCTTTAACACCGCCGTCGATGGCGACACCGCCCGCGCCGTCAGCGCGCAGTTTCTGGAAGTGCTGATTGCGCCCGCATACAGTGACGACGCCCTCAGCGTCCTGTCTGCCAAGCCCAACGTGCGCGTGCTGCGTGCGCAAGCCGCGCAAACCGGTGCCCAGCGCGACTACAAGCGCATCGGCGGCGGCCTGCTGGTGCAAGACAGCGACGACCTGCCGCTGGATGAAAGCGCGCTGCGTTGTGTTACGAAGCGCCAGCCCACCGACGCCGAACGTGCCGACCTGCTCTTTGCCTGGCGCATCGCGCAATACGTCAAATCGAACGCCATCGTCTATTGCCGCGACCAGGCCACCGTCGGCATTGGCGCGGGGCAGATGAGCCGCGTGGATTCCGCCCGCATCGCCGTCATCAAGGCGGAACAGGCCGGGCTGGAAATTGCCGGCAGCGTAGTCGCCTCGGACGCCTTCTTCCCCTTCCGCGACGGGCTGGACGTACTCGCCCGCGCCGGTGCGCGCGCCGTCATCCAGCCCGGCGGCTCGGTGCGTGACGAAGAAGTCATCCAGGCCGCCAATGAACACGGCATCGCCATGCTCTTTACCGGCGCGCGCCATTTCCGCCACTGATTTCGTTTTCCCCCAACCGATTCCGCACACGCACAAGAACGCCCATCATGAAAAAAATCCTCGTCATCGGCTCCGGAGGCCGCGAACACGCCATCGCCTGGAAACTCGCCCAGTCGCCCAAAGTCACGCACGTCTTCGTCGCCCCCGGCAACGCGGGCACGGCGCGCGAAGAAAAGCTGCACAACTGCCCGCTGGAAAGTTTTGAAGAACTGGCCGATTTCGCACAGCAAGAAGGCATCGCCTTCACCGTCGTCGGCCCCGAAGCGCCGCTGGCCGCCGGCATTGTCGACCATTTCCGCGCCCGCAGCCTGCCCATCTTCGGCCCCACCGCCGCCTGTGCCCGGCTGGAAAGCTCCAAGGAATTTGCCAAGGAATTCATGGTGCGCCACGGCATCCCCACCGCCCGCCATCAGGCGTTTGAAGATGCCGACGCCGCCCACGCCTACGTTGAGGCCGAAGGCGCGCCCATCGTCATCAAGGCCGACGGGCTGGCCGCCGGAAAAGGCGTCGTCGTCGCCGAGACGCTGGAAGAAGCGCACGCCGCCATCGACGCCATGCTGCGCGACGGCAGCATGGGCGTGGCCGGAGCGCGCGTAGTCATCGAAGAATTCCTGCGCGGCGAAGAAGCCAGCTTCATCGTGCTCGCAGACGGCAAAACCGCCCTGCCGCTGGCCACCAGTCAAGACCACAAACGCCTGCTCGACGGCGACGC
>JAFSWK010000089.1 GCA_017444505.1 Rhodocyclaceae bacterium
GAAGTTGATGTACTGCCCGGGCAGCCAGGAAAACTTTGCGCTGGCGGGCAGTTGCAGTCGCATCAGGATGACTTCGTCGTTGAGTTCGGTCAGCTCGCTGATGCGGCAGGCGAGGTTTTGCACCGGCGGCAGGCCGCCGCGTTGCGCGCGCGGCACATCCAGCGTGAGCGCGGAACGCGGCTGGGCAACGCAGGGCAAAATCAGCCCGGCGGCGCGGTCTTCTTCGGAAAGCGCACTGCTGTCGCCAACGTGTTCGACTTCGCCGGAAAGCAGATTGCATTTGCAGATGCCGCAGCCGCCGTGGCGGCAACCATGCGGCAGCAACCAGCCGGCATCCTTGGCCGCGTCCAGCAGGGAGCGGTCTTGCGGGGCGCTGAACTGTTGGCCTTGCGAGGAGAGGGTAATCTGAAAAGTCATTGCGGAAACGCTGTTTTTGGTATGGGAGAGGGGACGAACGAGGCGAAAACTGCGCTGCGCAGTTGTGACGCGCCGCATCAGGATGGCCGGGAAGTCTACCACGCACAGGCCGTGCGGGCAGCGCGCTCAGAGATTGCAGAAGGTGAGGTCGAAGCCAATATCGCGCCCGACCACGCGCGGGCGCCCGCTGGAGGTGTCGGGCAGCAGGAAACGGATGATGATGGCATGGCGGCTGGCGCTGATTTCTGGCACTAAGGATTGCCCGTGCGAGATGCGCAAACGCGGCATTTGCGCCTTGCGGTTGGTGGTGACGAGCTGATAGGTGCCGTTGTGCGCGGTGTAGGCTTCTGCCGTGCTGCTGCCCCGCAGCAGGCGCAGGATGATGAGGATGGCATCCTGAATGGGCTTGAGCGGCAGTAGCCAGGATTCAATGTCGGCGCGCCGCTGCTCTGGCGGACAGTTCAGCCAGTAGTGGTACGAGGGCAAATCGAACGGACACATGCCGCCGGGGATGTTGGCGCGGCTGCGAATGCCCATCAGCCATTCGTTTTCGCGCAGATGCTGGCTGATTTTGCCGGGCAGACGGTGCATTCCGTTGACGGCGTCGTGGATTTCGGCCAGCGCGGCATCAAGCGCTTCGGACGAAACGTCCGGCATGTCGCGGTAGGTTTCGATGGTTTGGCGCTGGCGTTCGAGTTCCTGCAAGAGGTCGACTTTCAGGTCGGTGCGGCTGATGACTTCCTGCAATTCAAACAGCGTGGAGATGGCTGTGAAGTGGTCCAGCGCGTGTTGCTGGTCACGAAAATACTCCAGCCGCGCCCCGAGGTCTTCCAGGCGCAGCAGCGTGCGGATGCGTTCGTTGAGCGGATATTCGTATTCGATCAAGGGTTTGCCGGGTACAGGAAGGAGTTGGCAGGATTTTGATACAAAACGTGAATGGTATCAGGCTTTGCATAAAAAACCAGACGTTTGCCCGGCGCGGACGAAAATTCCGTGTCCGCTTACGGTGTTTGCCGTGCGGGCGGCCTTGCAGGGGCGCAAGCCGGTGTGTTTTGCCGTCGCCGGGCGGTTTTCCGCAAGGGCGCGGACTGGTATCCTTGCCGCGTTTCGCGCGCGTTGTGTGCAACGCTCTTTCTGGCGGCGCAAGCCGGTGTTTCTTTTTGCGGGATAAGCCCATGTTTGATAAAGCCCGTTTCATCGTTGTGGAAGGTTCTGTGGGAACCGGCAAACATGCCCTGGCCAAGCGTCTGGCCGAGTATCTGGATGCGCGGCCACTGTTTGGAAATTTCAGCAATCCGTTTTTTCCGCGTTTTTGCCAGCAGCGCGACCGCTGGGCCTTGCAGGCGCAACTGGCCTTTTTGTTCGCCCGCATTGACCTGATTAACCAGTACGACCCGCGGGTGCGCACGGTGGCGGATTTTCTGCTCGAACGCGACCTGCTCTTTGCCGAGCTTACCTTGCCCGAGGATGAACTGGCGCTGTATCAGCGCATTTTCCAGAACATGCGCCCGCGAAACGAACCCCGCCCGGATCTGGTCGTCTATCTGGAAGCCAGCCCGGAAACACTGCTTGCGCGCATCCGCCAGTACAGCCCGGAGAGCGAGCGGATGTATATCACCGAGAGCTATCTCAATGACCTCACCGAGCGTTACGCCAAGTTTTTCTACCAGTACGAAGCCTCGCCCATTTTCACCATCGACATGGACCGCTTTGACCCCATCGGCAACGATGAAGATTTTGAACTGTTGCTGCGCCACCTGAAGAACATGCGCGGCTACCGCGAATATCTTGGCTATTCCGCCTGATTTCTGCCGTCGCACACCGAACACGAACCCCGCTTGCCATCATGACCTATCTTGCCCAGGACGACCGCCCCGTCACCCTCGCGCGCCTTGCCAAAATGCGCCAGGAGGGGGAAAAAATCACCATGCTCACCTGCTATGACGCGAGCTTCGCCGCGCTGCTCGACCGCGTCGGCGTCGACACCTTGCTGGTGGGCGATTCGCTCGGCAACGTCATTCAGGGGCAGAAAACCACGCTGCCGGTGACGCTGGACGACATGGCCTATCACACCGCCTGCGTTGCCCGCGCGGTAAACCGCGCCTTCGTGGTCGCGGATTTGCCGTTTGCCAGCTATTCGGCCTCGCCGCAGCAGGCGCTGGAATCTGCCGCCGTGCTGATGCGCGCCGGTGCGCAGATGGTCAAGATTGAAGGCGGCCTGTGGCTGGCCGATACCATCCGTTTTCTGGTCGAACGCGGCATTCCCGTCTGCGCCCATATCGGGCTGACGCCGCAATCGGTGCATCAGCTTGGCGGCTATCGCGTGCAGGGGCGCGATGAGGCCGGGGCGCAAACCTTGCTGCGCGAGGCCGCCGCCTGTGAAGAAGCGGGTGCGGCGCTGCTGGTGCTGGAAATGGTGCCCGCGCAACTGGCCGCGCAGGTCAGCGCAAAGATGCGCACTTGCGCCACCATCGGCATCGGCGCCGGGGCGGATTGCCACGGGCAGGTGCTGGTGCTCTACGACATGCTGGGCGTTTTCCCCGGCAAGACCGCCCGTTTCGTGAAAAACTTCCTCGCCGGGCGCGACAGCGTGCAGGCCGCCTGCGCCGCCTATGTCGAAGAAGTGAAGGCGGGCACGTTCCCCGCCGCCGAACATTCTTACTGAGCGCAAACCATGTCTCTCCTCATTCACAAAAGCATCGGCAGTATGCGCGCCGCCCGCATGGGCTGCGAAGGCGAAGTGGCGCTGGTGCCGACGATGGGCAACCTGCACGACGGCCACATCGCCCTGATGCGCGCCGCCGCCAAAGAAGCGCCCAACGTGATTGCCAGCATTTTTGTCAATCGCATCCAGTTTGGCCCCACGGAAGATTTCGACCGCTATCCGCGCACGTTTGAAGCCGACTGCGAAAAACTCGAAGCCGCCGGTGTCGAGCACGTTTTCGCGCCGTTGGAAAACGAAATGTATCCGCAGCCGCAGCAGTATTTTGTCGAACCCGCAGCGAATCTGGCCGGCGTGCTGGAAGGCGCTTCCCGCCCCGGGCATTTTCGCGGCGTGGCCACCGTGGTGCTCAAGCTCTTCAACATCGTGCAGCCCGATGTTGCCCTGTTTGGCAAAAAGGACTACCAGCAGTGGCTCGTCTTGCAGCACATGGTGCGCGAATTGTCCCTGCCCATTCGCATCGTCGGCGGCGAGATTGTGCGCGCCACCGATGGTCTTGCCCTCTCGTCGCGCAATGGTTATTTAAGCGTGCCCGAACGCAGCGAAGCCCCGCGTCTGCACCGCATGTTGTGCGCCGTGCGCGATGCCGTGCGTGGCGGGCGGCGCGATTTTGCCGCGCTGCAAGCAGAGGCCGCCGATTCCTTGAACCGCAGCGGCTGGAACGTCGATTACCTGTGCATCCGCCGCCGCGAAGACCTCACCGCGCCTGCGGACAACAGCGACGGCACGGGGCTGGTCGTACTCGCCGCCGCCCGTCTGGGCAACACCCGTTTGATTGACAACCTTGAAATCTGAACCTTCGTCTTCGTCCGCACGGGCGCGCCGCGCGCGCCTGCCCCGGCGACATCGCGGCGAGCCGGGCGTCATCGCGCTCAACAAACCCTATGGCGTCCTGTGCCAGTTTTCCGCGCATGAAACGCACCCCACGCTCGCCAGCCTGATTGACCTGCCGGAATACTACCCCGCCGGTCGGCTGGATACGGACAGCGAAGGGCTGCTGCTCTTGACCAACCACGGCCCCTGGCAGGCGCGCATCAGTGAGCCGCGCTTTGGCGCGGAAAAAACCTACTGGGCGCAGGTCGAAGGCGACATTGGCGAGGATGCCTTGCAGACGCTGGCGCGCGGTGTGCCGCTGAACGATTTTCGCACCGCGCCCGCGCGCGTGCGCCGTCTGATGGATGACGAAGTGAGCGCGCTGTGGCCGCGCACGCCGCCCATTCGCGTGCGCAAAACGGTGCCGGATTGCTGGATTGAACTGACCATTCACGAAGGCAAAAACCGCCAGGTGCGCCGCATGACGGCGCATGTCGGCCATCCCTGCCTGCGGCTGATTCGGGTTGCCGCCGCTGGCGTGAATCTCTTTGCACTCGGGCTGGCGCCCGGAACATGGCGCGCGCTGTGCGCCGACGAACTGCCGCTGCTGACCGCGCGTCTGCGGCGGAAAACTGGATGAAAACGGGAGTGAGTTCGGTGACAGACCAAGACCACAAAACGGACAACGCGGCGAGTGAGCGCCGCACCGTGCTGCGCAAGCGCGCAGCAGGCGAAGCGACGCCGCAGGGCGAGACGGAAACGGCAGGCGAGGGCGGCGGCGTGCGGCGGCGCTTTTTGCCCGGCACCATGCGCCCGAAAAAAACGCTGGAAGAAGTGCTGGCAATGCGCCACGCCCGCCTCGCGCGCCTTGCCGCGCAGCGCGGCGAAGAAAACGACGCGCCGCAGCCGCAAGCACGCGCCGCGCAAAAAACCGCCGCGCCACGCCGCGAACGGCGCGACGACGC
>JAFSWK010000090.1 GCA_017444505.1 Rhodocyclaceae bacterium
ACGGGCGGTTGCGCACGGCCCGCCAAATGCTGGCTGCCGCCGCCCGCGCCAATGTGCCGCTGCTGCCCGCGCCCACGCCCTGTGCCGCGCCGGAGCTGTGGCCTACACCCGCGCCCGTGCCCGCGCCGCTGCCGTTCACGGTGGACGTGCTGATTCCCGTCTATAACGGCATGGAATATTTGCCCGACCTCTTCGACAGCCTCGCGCGCGCGCGCTCCACACCGTTTCGCCTGCTGATTGGCAACGACGCCAGCCCGGACGCCGCCATCCAGCCCTTTTTGCTGCAGCAGGCCGAGCGGCTGCGCGCGCTGGACAACGTGCAGGAAGTCGTGCTGCTGGAAAATGCGCAAAACCTCGGCTTTGTCGGCACGGTCAACCGGCTGGCGCAGCAGGCGCAAAACGATTTCGTGCTGCTCAATACCGACACGCAAGTGCCGCAATACTGGCTGGAACGCCTGTTCGCGCCCATGCTGGCCGATAGCGCCGTGGCCAGCGTCACGCCTTTTACCAATGCTGGCGCAATTTGCAGTTTTCCGGAATTTTTCGTCGACAACGAACTGCCCGCAGGCATGACGGTCGACGATGTCGACGCCGTCTTTGCCCGCATCAAAGACCTGCCCGCGCCCGCGCTCTCGTCCGCCGTGGGCTTTTGCATGGCGATTCGCCGCAGCGTGGTGCAACAAATCGGCCTCTTCGACCCGGCCTTCGGCAAAGGCTACCGCGAAGAAAACGACTGGTGCGAACGCGCCCGCGCACAGGGTTTCCGGCATGTGCTGGCGGCCAATCTGTTTGTGCAGCACAAACACGGCGGCTCATTCTCTTGCGAAGAAAAAGCCACGCTTTCAGACCGCAACGGCCAGTTGCTGCGCCAGCGTCATCCGGGTGTTTTTGAATACTATCAAGACTTTATCTCGCGCAACCCGCTCGCCCCCCTGCGCCGCTTCCTGCATCTGCTGGTGCTCGCCCAAGCCGCCGCGCGTCCGGTGTTCGTCCTCATTGAAAACGCCATTCCCGGCGGCGCGCGCGAATATGCGCTGCGCCTGATTGAAGAAAAGCAGGCCGCCGGTGTGCCGGTGCTGCGCCTCATTGACGATTTCCGCACCCGCCGGCTGGAAGCGCACTGGCTGCACGCGGGCACGGAAGTACAGGCCTGCTTTCAGGGCTACGCCGAGTGGGGACGGCTGCTGGCGGGCATGGCGGTGGAAGAAGTGTTCATCAACAACCTCTATTCCTTCCGCTCGCCGCCGCAATGTCTGGACTGGCTGGCCGACTGGCGCGCGCAAACCGATACACACCTCACGCTGGCGCTGCACGACTTTTTCATGCTCTGCCCCAGCCTGTTTTTGATGGATCACCGCAAGCAGTTCTGCAACCTGCCGGAAGGCGAGGCCTGCACGCGCTGTTTTTCCGCCCTGCCGCTGGATTTTCCGGTCGACTGCAACAACATGGCCGACTGGCGCGCGCGCTGGGGCGCGCTGCTGGCCGCGACCGACCGCATCCTCGCCTTTTCCGACAGTTCCCGCCGCCTGCTCACGCGCATCTATCCGGAGTGCGCGCCGCGCATCACCTTGCAGCCGCATTCCATGGCGCACTTTGCCGCCCGTCCGGTATCCGTGCCGCTGGACAAACCGCTGACCATCGGCATCGTCGGCGCCATTGGCTGGCAAAAAGGCTGGCCGGTGCTCAAAGACTTGTGTGACACCATCGAGCGCGAACATTTTCCGGCGCGCATTGAAGTCATCGGCACGCTGCATCCCGAATTTGACGCGCCCTGTATGCACGTCAGTGGCCGCTATCAGGAAAGCGACCTGCCCGCGCGGCTGCAACAAAGCGGCGCCAACATCTTTTTGATGCCCGCCATCTGGCCAGAGACCTTTTCCTACGTCTCGCACGAACTCATCGCCTGCGGCGTGCCCTTTTGCTGTTTTGACATGGGCGCGCCCGCTGACGCCGCCCGCGCGTTTGAACGCGGGCAGGTGTTTCCGGTGGGCACCTCCGCCATCGATCTGTTGCGCGGCATGGAAGCCTTCCGGCAGGAACTGCTGGCGCGCGAGGCGGCAGACGCCGCCGCCGCTCACAGCACGCCGGAAGCGTAATCGGCCAGCCGCGAACGTTCGCCGCGCTGCAAGGTGATGTGTCCGGCGTGCGGCCAGTCCTTGAAGCGGTCGACCACATAGCTCAGGCCGGAACTGCCTTCGGTGAGATACGGCGTATCAATCTGCGCCAGATTGCCCAGACAGACCACCTTGGTGCCGGGGCCGGCGCGGGTAATCAGGGTTTTCATCTGCTTGGGCGTGAGGTTTTGCGCTTCATCAATAATCAGAAACTTGTTCAGAAACGTGCGCCCGCGCATGAAGTTGAGGCTTTTGATGCGGATTTTGCTGCCCACCAGATCGCGCGTGGCCGCCCGCCCCCAGTCGCCGCCCGCGCCGCCCGCGCCCGCGCCGTGCAGCACGTCCAGAGTGTCTTCCAGCGCGCCCATCCAGGGCGCCATTTTTTCTTCTTCCGTGCCGGGCAGAAAGCCGATGTCTTCGCCCACCGACACCGTCACGCGGGTGATGATGATTTCGGCATAGCGGCGCGTGTCCAGCACCTGCGCCAGTCCGGCGGCCAGCGTCAGCAGGGTTTTGCCCGTGCCCGCCTGACCGAGCAGGGTAACGAAATCAATTTCCGGGTCCATCAGCAGATTCAGCGCGCAGTTTTGTTCGCGGTTGCGCGCCGTGATGCCCCAGACCTGATTGCGCGGATGGGCGTAGTCGGTAATGGTGCGAATGTGCGCCGCGCCCTCTTCCAGACCGCAGACGCGGGCGGTGAGCGGCGCAGCTTCGTCGTCCAGAAACAGAAACTCGTTGGGCAGCCAGCCCGCCACGCGCTCGCCGCGCACCAGATAGTGCGTTTGCCCGTCTTCTTTCCACGAGCGCATGTCGCGCCCGTGGCTTTGCCAGAAATCGCTCGGCAGTTGTTCGGCACCGGCGTAGAGCAGGTCGCTGTCTTCCAGCGTCTTGTCGTTGAAATAATCCTGCGCCGCCAGCCCCAGCGCGCGCGCCTTGATGCGCATGTTGATGTCTTTGCTGACCAGAATCACCGGCACGTCGGCGTGCGCTTCGGCCAGATGCATCAAGACGGCGAGGATGTGGTTGTCGCCCTTGGCGGTGGGCAGCGCGGCGGGCAGCGGGCGCGTGATGGCGTCGGTCTGGAAAAACAGCGTGCCGGTGGCCTGGCCGTTAGAGGCTTCGTGCAGCGCAATGCCGCCGCGCATGTCGGCGTGGATGCCTGCGCGGGAGACGATGTCGTCGAGCATCCGGCTGGCCTGACGCGCGTTGCGGGCGACTTCGGTCAGCCCTTTTTTGTTGGCATCCAGCTCTTCAAGCGTCATCATGGGGATGAACAAATCGTGCTCTTCAAAGCGGAACAGGCTGGTGGGGTCGTGCATCAACACGTTGGTATCAAGCACGAACAGTTTGCGGGCGGCATCAGGCATGGGCGAACTCTCCAACGAAAACGGGCAACTCACAGGGCGCGCACGGCTTCGAGCACTTCCTGCGCGTGGCCGGACACTTTCACGCCGCGCCATTCGCGCACGATGTTCCCCTGCCCGTCAATGAGGAAAGTGCTGCGTTCGATGCCGCGCACTTCCTTGCCATAGAGTTTTTTCAGCTTGATGACGCCGTAAGCCGTGCAGGCGGCTTCATCGCGGTCGGAGAGCAGCGCAAAAGGCAGGGCATTTTTGGCGCGGAAATTTTCGTGCGCCTTCAGGCTGTCGCGTGAGACACCGAGCACTTCGCAACCGGCGGCGCGAAAGTCCTCGTACAACGCGGCAAAATCGCGCGCCTCGGTGGTGCAGCCGGGCGTGCTGTCTTTGGGATAAAAGTAGAGCACCAGCGTTTGACCGGCAAAGTCGTGCAAGGCACAGGTGCGCCCATCGCTGGCGGGCAGGGTGAAATCGGGGGCGGCAGTCATGCGCGAAAATCTCCGTGTACGTAGAAAAACACGGGCAAGCGTAGCGCAATTTTGCGCCGTGCGCCTACGCCTGCGGCGCGGCCACGGGCTGCGGCGCTGCGCCCTGGGGTGCGGGCGGCGCCATCTGGAAGAGAGCAAAGAGCTGTGCCAGCGAATTTTCGTAGTCCGCGCTCTCGGTGATTTTTTGTTGCAGGAATTTTTCCAGATGCGGGTACAACTGCACGGCGCGTTCCATCTGCGGGTCAGAACCGGCCTGATAGGCGCCGACCACGATGAGGTCGCGCACGCGCTGGTAGCGCGAAAAATTCTGCTTGAACTGGCGCACGGCATCAAACTGCTGGTCAGAGGCGATGTTGTGCAGCGCGCGGGAAATGGATTGCTCAATGTCGATGGCCGGATAGTGCCCGGCATCGGCCAGCGTGCGCGAGAGCACGATGTGCCCGTCGAGAATCGCGCGCGCCGAGTCGGCCACCGGGTCTTGCTGGTCGTCGCCTTCGGCCAGCACGGTGTAGAAGGCGGTAATTGAGCCGCCGCCTTCTTCGGCATTGCCGGCGCGCTCCACCAGCGCCGGCAGGCGGGCGAAGACCGACGGCGGATAACCGCGCGTGACGGGTGGTTCGCCAATCGCCAGCGCAATTTCGCGCTGCGCCATGGCATAGCGGGTGAGCGAATCCATAATCAGCAGCACCTGCATTCCCTGTTCGCGGAAATACTCGGCAATCGTGGTGGTGTAAGCCGCGCCCTGCAAGCGCATCAGCGGGCTGTTGTCCGCCGGGGCGGCGACCACGACGGAGCGCGCCAGCCCTTCTTCGCCGAGGTTTTCCTCAATGAATTCCTTGACCTCGCGGCCACGCTCGCCAATCAGGCCGACGACGATGATGTCCGCCTTGGTATAGCGCGCCATCATGCCAATCAGCACCGATTTGCCCACGCCAGAGCCGGCCATCAGCCCGACGCGCTGGCCGCGCCCGATGGTCAGCAAGCCATTGATGGCACGAATGCCAACATCGAGCACATGGCGAATCGGTGCGCGTTTGAGCGGGTTGAGCGGGCGCGATTGCAGCGGACGGGCGGCCTCGGCCTCAATCGGCCCTTTGCCGTCGAGCGGACGCCCGGCGGCGTCGACCACGCGCCCGAGCAACTGCATCCCCACCGGCAGCATTTTGGCGCGGTCGCGCACGCGCCGTCGGGGCGTGGTCTTTTCGCTGATTTTCAGCCGCGTCGGTGCCGGTTCAATGGGAAACACGGGCGCGCCCGGCGAGAGGCCGAAAACGTCTTCGACCGGCATCATGTAGAGTTTGTCGCCCTGAAAACCGACCACTTCGGCTTCCACGCGCCCGCCGCCCGCGCCCATGATTTCGCAGCCCGCGCCCAGCGGCAGTTTGAGGCCGAAGGCTTCCATCACCAGCCCGTTGATGCGGGTCAGCCGCCCCGAACGCTGATAGGGCGAGACGGGTTGCACACGGGTGTGCACGTTGCGCAAAAACGTGCGCCAGCGCGCGCCATGGTCGGGCAGGTCACTGCGGCGCATGGTGTGCCCCCACGCTCACGCCAGCCGCGCCATGCGCGTCTGTCATTCGCTGCCCCCCGAGGGGGCCGCGCCCGCCTTGAGGCGGCTCGGCGGCGGGCGTAGGTGCCCCCACGCTCGCGCCAGCCGCTGGCGCGGGTTCGGTTGTCGGCTGCGCTGTGGCTTCGGGCGCGGGCATTTCTGCGGCGGCGGCCTCTGCTGGCGCGGGCGCGTCCGCCGCCGCTTCGGGAACAACCGTTTCCGCTTCGGGGATGACGGCGTCCGGCGGCGCGGGTGCCGCTTCGGCGTCGGCGTCGGCTTCGTCCTCGCTCACCAGCTCTTCTTCGCCCAGCTCCCAGAGCGCTTCGTGACCGCTAAAGCCGACTTCGCCCAGAATGCGCCGCCAGCGGGTTTGCACGCTGGCGTCCAGATGGTTGCCATCGCCCAGCAGGATGCAGCCGCCGGGGGTCAGCGTGTCGTCTTCCACGATGCGCTGCTGGGTTTCATCCAGCCCTTCCAGCAGACGCGCACGCACGTGCGCGGCATCTTGCGGGTGCAGATGGATTTGCACGTGTTTTTGCGGCACCTGTTGCAGCGCATCCTGCACCAGCGCCCGCACGTTTTCGGGACGGCTGATGCTGTGCTGGCACATTTTGCGCGCCAGCTCCACCGCCAGCGCAATGAGTTCATCGGCCACCTGCTGGTCAATCTCCGCCAGCGCAACATCCAGCGAAGCAATAATCTGGGTGAGCGCGTCGGCCTGCGCATTGAGCTGCCCGCGCGCCTGCGCCTCGCCGCTGGCAAAGCCTTCACGCAAGCCGTGCGCGTGCCCCTCGGCATAGCCCTCGGCGCGCCCGGCCTCAAAGCCTTCCTTGTGGGCGTTTTCATGCACCTGTTCGATTTCTTCCGCCGTCGGCCATTGCCGCTGCTGCGCCAGCATCTGCTCTTCCAGCAGGCGTTTTTGCTCGGCGATGGCGGCTTCCACGGCGCGCCGCTGCGCCTCTTCCGTTTCCGCCCGCGCCTTTTCGGCTTCTTCTTTCTGGCGGCGGCGCATCTCGGCAGCCGCCTTCTGCATACGGCGACGCTCGCGCGCTTCGGCCTGCGCCGCGTCGTCTTTGGGGCTTACCGGCTCCGGAGCGGGCGGCGGCGGCGCGTCGAACGAAGGCGGGTTCCAGCGCTGATAGGCACCGACCGCCTGATGCCGCCGCAAGGCGGAAGATTCGTCTCCGGCGCCATCGTTTTTCATAACCTGCTCCCGCGACGCAACACCCGCCCGCGCTTACACGAAGGCATCGTCGCCGCCTCTGCCGGCCAGCGCAATCTGGCCTTCTTCGGCCAGGCGGCGCACCGTTTTGAGGATTTCCTTCTGCTCGGCTTCGACCTCGGAAAGACGCACAGGGCCTTTGGTTTCGAGGTCTTCGCGCAACATTTCGGCAGCACGGCTGGACATGTTCTGGAAGATTTTTTCGCGCAACTCGGGCGTCGCGCCCTTGAGGGCGATGACCAGCGAATCGCTGGACACTTCGCGCAGCAAGGTCTGGATGCCACGGTTGTCGACATCGAGCAGGTTGTCGAAGACGAACATTTCGTCGACGATTTTCTGCGCCAGTTCGGGGTCGTGCTCGCGCACGTTGTCGAGCACCGAGGTTTCCGCCGCCGAACCCACAAAGTTGAGAATCTCGGCAGCATGGCGCACGCCGCCCATGGACGTTTTCTTGGTCGTCGTCGCCCCGGAGAGCAAAATCGTCAGCGAATCGTTCAACTCTTTGAGCGCCTGCGGCTGCACGCCTTCCAGCGTGGCAATGCGCAGCAGCACGTCGTTGCGCAGGCGGTCGGAGAAGAGCTTGAGAATTTCGCCCGCCTGGTCGTATTCCAGGTGCACCAGAATGGTGGCGATAATCTGCGGGTGTTCGTTGCGAATCAAATCGGCAGCCGTGGCGGCATCGACCCATTTCAGGCTTTCGATACCGGCAGTATCCGACCCCTGCATGATGCGCGACAGAATGTGGCCTGCGCGCTCATCGCCCAGCGCCTTGGTGAGCATGTCACGAATCTGGTCGTGGTCGGCCTCAATGGGCGCGCCTTCGCCGAGGCGCTCGTCGACTTCGTCCAGCAACTCTTCGACGCGCGCGCGCGGCTGCGGCGGCAAAGAGGCCATCGCCACACCGACTTTCTGCACTTCGCGCGGCCCCATAATCTTGAGCACCTCGGAAGCGACCTCAGAACCCAGCGTCAGCAACAGCAGGGCGCTTTTTTCCAGAGCTTCATCACTCATTTTTTCTGCTCCCCTAGCAGCCAGTCCTTGATGATGTTGGCAATGAGTTTCGGATTGTCGCGCGCAATCTGGCGCAGACGTTCAATGCGTTGTTCGTAAGTCATGTTGGTATTCCCGGAAAATTCCACGATGACGTCCTCTTCATCTTCCTCGCCGTCTTCGTCGTCCTCGTAATCTTCTCCGTCTGCCCTTTCGCCTCGCGCGGCGGCCTCCAGCATCTGCTGTTCCAGCAGTTCTTCGGGCGTCGGCTCCGGTTCCGGGAAGAGGGTGCGAACCAAAGGACGGATGATGAGAAGATACACAATCAGCAGCCCCAGCGCGAGTGCCAGATACTTGGCCAGCCCCAGACCTTCGGCAATCACGGCAGGGTCTTTCCACAGCGGCACGGTCTCTACCACCGGCTGCGCGAAATTGGCCGAAGTCACGCTAACGCTGTCACCGCGCGCGGCATTAAAGCCCATCGCTTCACGCACCAGACTGGTGATGCGTTGGATTTCTTCGTCCGGAATCGGCACCGAATGCTCGTTGCCTTTTTTGTCTTTTTCCGTGCGGTTGTTGAGCACCACTGCCACGGTCAGACGCTTGAGCCGGCCCACCGGCTGCTTGACGTGTTGCAGCGTGCGGTTCAGCTCGTAATTGATGGTCGCCGAACGCTTGGAATCGGGAATGCCGGCGAAGTTGCCGCCTTCAATGTCCGGGTCGGTAATCGGCGCAATCGCCGGCACCGGCGGCTGATTGGTGAGCGCGCCAGGCACGCCGCGGGCGTAGTCGTTGCGGGTGATGCTCTCGCTGGTTTGCTGGCTGCGGATGGCCTGATCGGGCACCGGGTTGGGCTTGTACAGTTCCGAGGTTTCTTCCAGATCGCTGAAATCCACGTCGGCTGCCGCCTGCGCCTTGAAGTTGCCGCGCCCGACGATGGCTTCGAGCAGCGAATCAATGCGGCGGATGTAGCCTTCTTCCAGTTCGCGCGTCCAGGCAAGCTGCTGCGCGTCGAGCTTGCTGCGTTCGTCTTCGTCCGGTTTGCGCGTGAGCAAATCGCCTTCCTGATCGACTACGCTGACCTGCTCTTCGCTCAGCCGCGGCACGCTGGACGCAATCAGGTGCACAATGCCCGCCACCTGCTCGTTGGAGAGGTAGCGCCCGGGATAGAGCGTGACCATCACCGAGGCGGACGGTTTTTGCTGGTCGCGCAAAAAGCCGGTCTGGCGCGGAATCGCCAGATGCACGCGGGCGGCAGACACCGAATGCAGCGCCTGAATGGTGCGCGAAAGCTCGCCTTCCAGCGCCCGCTGGTAATTGACCTGCTCGTGAAACTGCGACACGCCCAGCTTCTGGTTTTCCATCACCTCAAAGCCCACCAGCGCCCCTTTCGGCAGCCCCATCGCGGCCAGTTGCAGGCGCAGTTCATGCACCTGTTTGGCCGGCACCATGATGGTGCCGCCGTCGCCCAGGTGATAGGTGACGCTGCGCGCTTGCAACTCTTGCACGATGGCGCCCGCGTCGCGGTGTTCCAGATTCGAGAACAGCACGGCGTAGGCGGGCTTGTGCGACCACATCGCAAAACCAACAATCACCGCCAGCACCATGGCCAGCAAAATGCCGGCGGCCAGCTTTTGCTGGATGGTCATCTCTTGCACATAGGCGCGGATGCGTTCCAGGCGCGTGGCAGCCGCTGCGGCAACGGCGGCATCGCCCTCAGCGATGGCCGCATCGACTGCGGCAGCGGCAGCCTGAACGGCATCGGCGGCATCAGCGGTAAGCGTATCGGCGGTAGCCATGATGGGTTCCTGAATCGGGTAGAAACTTTTTCGGACGCCGCCATTTTCTCCGCAGGCAGGCATTTTTCTTTGCCCAAAAAGCGGCATTTTTTGCCGCCTATTTGCCGCTTGCGGTATTGTTCAGGCTACGTACCCTTGCGCCTATCCTGTATCACCACCCAAACGCCGCCCAACCGCACGCCACACGCCGTCTGCCGCCATGACCTCTGCCCCCGCTGCCGCTGCCGAGTCCACCGCCGCCTTGCCGCCGGATGCTGCCGAACTGGCCGCCGCGTTTGCCGCTTTTTCCAAGGCGTCCGAAGAGCTTTCCGGTGCCTACAACGCCCTGCAAGGGCAGGCGGCGCAACTGAACGAACGGCTCAACGTGCTGATGGCCGCGCTGCCCGCAGGCGTCGTCGTGCTCGATGCGCAGCGCAATATTGAACAGCTCAACCCCGCCGCCACCACGCTGCTCGGCGCGCTGGGCGCGATTGGCACGCCGTGGAGCAGCGTGCAGGCCGCGCTTGTGCCCACCAGCGACCGGGGCGAATTTACGCTGGATGCGGGCGAGGCCGGGGAACACCGGCTGTCGCTATCGCAAACCCGTCTGGAATCGGGCGAAGGCGCCATCGTGCTGCTGCACGACATCACGGAAACCCACGCCATGCGCCAGATGGCCGAACGCAACGAACGGCTGGCGGCGATGGGCGAAATGGTCGCTGGTCTTGCCCATCAGTTGCGCACGCCGCTTTCTGCCGCGCTGCTCTACACTGCCCATTTGCGCCAGCCCGGGATGACGGAAGAAGCACGCGAACGCGCCGCCGAACGCACCATCGAGCGTCTGCGCTATCTGGAACGGCTGATTCGTGACATGCTGCTCTTTGCCCGTGGCGACAGCCTCGGGCGGCAAACGTTCCCGGTGCATGAACTGGTCACCGAACTGGCCAACACGCTGGAACCCGTTGCGCGCGCGCGCAAAATCCGTTTCAGCGCCCAGTGCGACTGCGGCGAGACGGAACTCTACGCCGACCGCAAGGCGCTGGGCGGCGCGCTCACCAATTTGCTGGAAAACGCCATTGCCGCCACGCCCGAAGACGGCGAAGTGCGCTTTGAAGCCACCTTGCCCGCGCCCGCGACAGTTGATTTCAGCGTCCGCGACACCGGACGTGGCATGGAAAGTGCACAGCTTTCCCGCATCTTTGAACCCTTTTTCACCACCCGCGCCGAAGGCACCGGCCTGGGGCTGGCGATTGCCCGTGGCGTCGCACGCGGTCACGGCGGCGACATCCGCGCCAGTTCCCGTCTGGGTCACGGTTCGCATTTCGTTCTCACCTTGCCCATTATCCGCGCCCCGTCTGAGGAACCCGCCGCATGAGCACAACCAACGAGCCTATTCACATTCTGGTCGTCGAAGATGACGACGCCCTGCGCGATGCCGTCTGTTTTACGCTGGAAATGGCTGGCCACCGCGTCACCGACGTCAATGGCGGCCCGCCCGCGCTGGAAGCCATCGCCCGCAACGTCTTCAACCTCGTCATCAGCGATTTGCGCATGGATCCCATGGACGGCCTGCAACTGCTGGCGGAAATTCGTGTGCGCCTGCCGCAGTTGCCGGTCTTGTTGATGACCGCCTATGGCGACGTGGAAAAAGCCGTCGCCGCGATGCGCGGCGGTGCCTGCGATTTTCTGATGAAACCCTTTGAGCCGGACGTTCTGCTCGCCCACGTGCACCGCTACGCCGCCACACCCGAAGGCGGCCAGCAAGACACCATCGCGGAAGACCCGCGCACGCTGAACATCCTTTCCATGGCCGCGCGCGTGGCCGAAACCGACGCCACCGTCTTGCTCACCGGCGAATCCGGCACCGGCAAGGAAGTTTTCGCCCGCCACATCCACAACCATTCGCCGCGCAAGGAAAAACCGTTTGTCGCCATCAACTGCGCGGCGATTCCGGAAAACCTGCTGGAAGCCACGCTGTTCGGCCACGAAAAAGGCGCGTTCACCGGCGCGCAAAGCGCCTCGGCGGGGAAATTTGAACAGGCGCAGGGCGGCACCTTGCTGCTGGACGAAATTTCCGAAATGCCGCTGGCGCTGCAATCGAAGCTGTTGCGCGTGTTGCAGGAGCGCGAAGTCGAGCGTGTCGGCGGCAAAAAATCCATCCCGCTGGATATTCGCGTGCTCGCCACCAGCAACCGCGACATGCCCGCCGAAGTCGCCGCCGGGCGCTTCCGCGAAGACTTGTACTATCGCCTGAACGTCTTTCCGCTGGAAATTCCCGCCCTGCGCGAACGCCCCGGCGATATTGTGCCGCTGGCGCGCCATTTCCTCGCCCTGCACGGCCAGCGCCTGAAACGCACGGCGCGCCTGGATGCCGGTGCCGAGCCGCTGCTCACCGGCCACACCTGGCCGGGCAACGTGCGCGAGCTGGAAAACACCATGCAGCGCGCGCTCATCCTCGCCGCCGGCGACACCGTCACCGCCACCACGCTGCGCATGTGTCTGCCCGCCAGCGCCGTACCCGCCGCCGCGCCCGCGCCGGTTGCGGCGGCAAATATTGCCGCATCTGCGGCAAATCCTGCCGCTCCCGCTGCGCCCGCCAGTGGCAACATGCGCGAACTCGAACGCGACCACATTCTGGCCGTGTTGCGCGAAGTGGGCGGCTCGCGCAAACGGGCGGTGGAAAAACTCGGCATTTCCGAGCGCACCTTGCGCTACAAACTCCAGCAATACCGCAGCGAAGGCTATGATGTCTGAGGCAGGCATGATTCTTGCTGAAAAACGGTTGAAATGCGTGCACAGCACGCGCCCATGCGAATCCCGCGCAGGCCGAATGTCGGCTTGCGCACCAGCACAACGAGGTCCGAAATGGATACCCGCGGCATAGAGCAACTCATCGGCGAACTGCGCGGCACCGCGCAGGTGGCCGCTGGCAAGCCCGCCGCTGTTGACGCGCAAAACAGCGTCGATGGCGTCAGTTTCGCCGAAGTCCTGAAAGACGCGCTGCAAGACGTCAGCGCCGCCAGCAAGGAAGCGCGCAACATGTCCAACGAATTCACCGCCGGCAATCCCGAGGTGAAATTGCAGGACGTGATGGTCAATCTGGAAAAGGCCAGCCTGTCCTTCCAGCAAATGGTGCAGGTGCGCAACAAACTGGTCACCGCCTATCAGGACATCATGAACATGCCGGTCTGACGGCAGGCAACACGCACCGCAACGCGGGGAACGCCCACACGGGTGTTCCCCGCGCCGTTTTTTGCGTCACGCAACAAAATTCCCTCTTTTCGCGCCGCAACCGTTAGCATTCGGGTTTCAGATTGTTTGAGCACCCCGCCGCATCGTGAGCACGCCCGACGCCCCCAAAAAACCCGCCGCCGCCCGCACCGCGAAAAAGCGCAAACCCGCCGCGCAGCCCGACACCCGCCAGCAAAGCCTCTTTACGGAAGAGGCCGCGCCCGTCGCGCCCAAAAAACCCGCCGCGCGCGCCAGCGCAGGGAAAAGCGCCGCCCGTGCGGACGCAAAAGCCGCTACCAAACCTGTCGCAAAACCTGCCGCAAAGCCTGTCCCGCCCGCGCCGCCGCGCGGCAAAAAATCGTCCCTGCTGGCGCGCCTGTTTGTGCTGCTGATTGTGCTGGCGCTCGCAGCGGGCGGCGTGCTGGGCGCGGCCTTGTGGTGGCTGCCGCGCCAGCCGCTGCAACTGGCGCAGCCAGTGGAATTCACCATTGCGCGCGGCATGACGCTGCGCCAGGCCGTCGAAGCAATGTCCCGCGCCGGCATTCCCTTCCAGCCCGAACTGCTCTACTGGGCCGCCCGCCTGAACCGGCAGGGCAACCACATCATCGCCGGCAGCTATGTCGCTGAAAGCGGCCTTTCCCCGCTGGCGCTGGTGCGCATGATGGAGCAAGGGCAGGTCGCCACCGCCAGCGTGCGTCTGGGCGAAGGCTGGACGCTGCGCCAGATTCGCGCCGCGCTGCGCCAGGCGCCCTATCTGGTCGACGATATTTCCGCGCTGGACGAAGCCACCCTGCTCGCCCGCATCGGCGCGGAAGAAAAGC